>JBHHXA010000058.1:0-10287 GCA_046756805.1 Acidimicrobiia bacterium | reverse complement strand
AGAAGCGAGCTCGCGGCCCACACTGCGCATGAGGTCGGGCTCGACACGGTGATTGAGGAAGTCGTCCACCATCACGAGGTCGCCCTCGACCCTCGCCCGCGTCTTCACCGCCTCTCTCAGGTTCACCGCCCGGAGCGTACTCGGTAGGCTCCCGGCTCCATGGCCCCACCCACTGTTCCACCCGCCGCAACCACTGAGGATCGGCGACGGGCCAGGGTGTTCCTCAACAGGCTCAAGAAGCGGTATCCCGTGAGCAGCACTGCACTCGAGTATCGCGATCCATGGCAGCTCCTCGTCGCAACCGTCCTCTCGGCGCAGACCACGGACGACACCGTGAACAAGGTCACCCCCCTCCTGTTCTCGCTGTGGCCCACACCCGAAGACCTTGCGGCGGCCGACCCCGAGGCCGTCGAGCAGGTCGTGTACTCCACGGGGTTCTATCGGCAGAAGACGAAGTCGGTGCTGGCACTGGCGGCGGACGTCGTGGAGCGGTTCGATGGCGAGGTGCCTGCCGACCTCGATGCGATGACGACGCTGCGCGGCGTCGGGAGGAAGACGGCCAGTGTGGTCCTCGCAGAGGCATGGGGGCTTCCCGCCATCGCGGTGGACACCCACGTGCGGAGAGTGACGAACCGGCTCGGTCTGACCCGCTCTTCGGAGCCGGGGAAGATCGAGGCCGAGTTGAAGGCTCTCCACCCCGAGCGGGAGTGGTCGGGGATCTCGATGCGCTACATCCAGTTCGGGCGCGAGGTCTGCGACGCCCGGCGACCCCGGTGCTGGGACTGCCCGCTCGGGGACCGCTGCCCATACCCGGACAAGACACCGCTCCCGACGTGAACAGGGTGCGGCGGAGCAGTGGGCTCCGTTCTCCGTACGACGCCGAGATCGCTCGCATCGCGTTGCCTGCGCTCGGAGCGCTCGCCGCGGACCCGCTCGTTTCACTCATCGACACCGCATTCGTCGGCAGGCTCGGTGTGGATGCCCTTGCATCTCTGGGTGTTGCCGTCGCGGTGTTCGGCATCGCGTTCGCGCTGGCGAGCTTCCTCCCGTACGGTGCAACGCCGCTCATCGCCGCCGCCACCGGATCAGGAGAAACGGCGCGACAGGGGAGGCTGGGGCGCGGCACGCTCGTCCTCGCGGTCGGGTCCGGCCTCGTCGCGTTCGCTGCGCTCGAGCTGGCGGTGCATCCTGTGGGACGGCTCATGGGTGCGTCCGGTGTCGTGCTCGGCGGCTCCGTCACCTATCTCAGGATCCGGGCCGCCTCGCTCCCGGCGGTCTTCATCATCCTCGGGTCACACGGGATCTTCCGCGGGCACCAGGACACCCGTACCCCGCTCGTCGTGAGCATCGCCGTCAGCCTGATGAACCTCGTTCTCGATCCCATCCTCATCTTCGGGTTCGGTCTCGACCTCGCGGGAGCTGCCTGGGCGACGGTGGCGGCACAGTGGGCCGGTGCTCTCGTTTTCGTGTATCTCCTCCTCGGGCCGTTCAAGAAGCGCCTCGGAATCGATGCCGGCCACGGGCTGGAGTTGCGGCGGCTGTTCCGAGCAGGGAGCGCGCTGATCCTGCGCACCGTCTCGCTGCTGGCGGCCCTCAGCGTCGCTACCGCGATCGCAGCCCGGATCGGCACGGTCGCGGTGGCGGCCCACCAGGTGACGTTTCAGATCTGGCTCTTTCTCGCCCTGGTCGTTGATGCGCTTGCGGTGGCTGCGCAGGCGAGGGTCGGTGCCTATGTCGGCAGCGGCGATGTCGAGGCAGCGCGCCGGGTCGGCGACAGGCTGGTGTTCCTCGGGATCATGACCGGAGTCGGCCTCGCTCTGGTCCTGGGTGCAGGCGCGGGTGTGATCCCTGGATGGTTCAGCGACGATGCGCGCGTCGTGGCGGCAGTGGGATCGGTGTACCCGTTCGTCGTGCTGAGCCAGCCCTTGAATGCCGTCGTGTTCGTGTGGGACGGCGTAGGCATCGGCGCCGCGGGGTTCCGTTACCTCGCGAGCTCGATGGTGGCGGCAGGGCTGGTGAGCGTCGCTGCACTCGGCTCGGTGTTGCCGCTCGACCTGGGTCTCAGCGGGGTGTGGTGGGCGCTCGTGGCGCTGATGGTCGTCCGGGCCGTTGCGCTTGCGTGGTGGTACCGTGCCGGGCCTCTCGGACTACATCGAGGCCGCGCGTCTCGGGCAGCCTGAAGACGAGGATCATGGCGATCACGAGCCCGATGCCGAGCAGACTCATCGTCAGGCTCAGGCCGACCGTTTCGACCACGAACGCACCGATCGCGAATCCGGCCGCGCTGCCTGCGATGGCGATGTTCGTCAGCCAGCCCCCGGCCATCGCTCTCACCCTGGTCGGGAACAACTCGGCACGGTGGGCGGCGAGCGAGGGAGTGAGCATGGACGCCCCGAACGTGGCGAAGAAGACGGCAGGAGCCAGAAGCCAGCCGATCGTCACGTTGTAGAAGCCCACCCCTCCGATGAGGCCGAGGATGAGCGCCAGCATCGTCGTCTCGCGGCGTCCGACACGGTCTGCCAGCCTGCCGCCTACGAGCAGACCCAGGGAGCCGAGCCCGGCAAAGACGATGACGAGGAACCGGGCGGCACTGGCGTCCCACTCCAGGTCGACGATGAGCCGCTCGAGCGCCAGATCCAGCGTCGGTGACGCGAACATCGCGATGAAGAACCCCATCACCGCGAGCGGCCAGAAGTGCTTGCCGAGCCCGGCGGCGAGCGCCCTGCGGAACGTGATGCGGCTCCGGTATCTGACGAACGCTCTGCTTTCCTTGAGGAAGCGAACCAGCAACGGGAGCAGGATCAGTCCGATCCCGGTCAATCCGAACAGGAGCCGCCACGACTCTTCGCCGCGTTCGGCGATGGGCAGGAGTATGAGCCCTAGGCCGCCGCCCAGCGATGCGGCGATCGCGTGGATGCCGAGCCCAAACGCCCTGATCTGTGGTGACAGCTCTTCGGCGAGGATGACGGTGGTGAGGACTGCGGCGGCAACGATGCCGATGCGGGTGACGGACTGACCGATGGTGAAGGGCACGACTCCCGGGACGAACGCCGTGACGAGGTTGCCCACCGGGATCAGGAGGAAGGCCAGGAGAAACGGACGTCGTCTGCCGACCCTGTCCGCGACGACGGCAAACAGCACGCCGATGAGCGAGGCGGCTCGGACGGCGCTGAAGACCCACAGCATCCCGCCGCGGCTGAGGTCCATCGAGTCTCTGGCGAAGGGCTCCGTGTACGAGAGCATGCCGCCCGCAAAGGTCAGCACGAACGATGCGAGCGACATGAGGAACACCGCACGTCGGTCCCGCACGGTGAACGACCCGACCAACGTCGAGCGACGCGTCACCATCGCCGTGGGGAGTGGGTTGGTGCGGTGCGCAAGATCGAGCCCTCGGATGCGTCGGAACGGCCGGGAGATTACCGGTGCCGGCGCGGCATCCGCACCCGTCTCCGCGAAATCGCGAACTCTGTCGCCATCTTGCGTATTGAGCCACGCAGAGGGAACATCATCCGAAGGCTGATCGTTTGTGAGCCTGACGTCGGCGGACCGGGAGCGTTTCCTTGGACAACCCATCGCTGATCGCCGCGGTGTTCTTCGGGGCCGCATCCTTCATCTCGCCCTGCGTTCTCCCGCTGCTCCCGGGATACCTCAGCCTGATGTCGGGGTATTCGCTCCAAGAGCTCTCCGAGGGAAAGGCGCCGACCCGGCAGGTCGTCATCTCGACAGCCCTCTTCGTCGCGGGATTCACCGCAGTGTTCGTCGCGCTCGGTGCGTCCGCGACCTCGCTCAGCCGATGGCTCCTCTCCGACGGCGGCTTCATCAGGGTCATCGCGGGCTGGACCGTCGTTGCGATGGGAGCGTTCATCGCCGTCACCGCGCTGTGGAACCCGCGGATCCTGCTGCCGATCATGCGGGAACGCAGGGTGGAGATCTCGCCCCGGAAGTTCGGCAAGGCCGCACCACCGGTGATGGGTGCGGCGTTCGCCTTCGGGTGGACCCCGTGCATCGGCCCCTTTCTCGCCGCCGCCTTCGCCGTCGCCGGCAACAGCGAGACGGTGGGCAGGGGCATGCTCGTGCTCCTCTTCTACTCGCTCGGGCTCGGTATCCCGTTCCTCGCCTCTGCCCTGGTGATGACCAAGGCGTTCAACACCTTCAACTGGCTGAAGCGTCACCTCAAGCCGATCAATGTCGCATCGGGTGTGTTGCTCATGCTGTTCGGGCTGCTGCTCGTCACGAACCAGGTGACCGAGCTATCGCGGTTCTTCACCAAGCTCCTCGATCGGCTCGGACTCGACGAGCTCGCCACGGTCTGATCGACCGCGCTCGTTCCGGCTGAAAGACGGCGGCTCTACTGTGACCACGACCATGGATCCGAGCCTTACCCGCGCAGCATTCCTCGAAGCAGCGAGCAGCCACACCGTCGTCCCACTGTTCGTCGAGGTGCTCGGCGATCGGGAGACACCCGTTTCGCTGTATGAGCGGCTGGCGGCAGATGGGGACGGCTTTCTCCTGGAATCCGTGGAGGGCGGCGAACGTTGGGCGCGCTGGTCCTTTGTGGGATGGCAGCCGCAGTTCACGCTGCTGGCCCACGAAGGAAGGTCGTGGATCGAGGGCGAGGGCCCGCCGCTGCCCGACGGCGGCGACCCCCTCGAGGTGCTCGAGAAGACGCTGACCCGGTTCACGACGCCCCCACCCGCCGACCTCGGCTTCCCGTCGGACGTGCCGCCGTTGTTCGCCGGGGCGGTCGGGTTCTTCGCCTACGACGTGGTCCGCTATGTGGAGCACTTGCCGATGATGCCCCGCGACGACCGGGGTCTGCCCGAGATGGCGTGGCAGTTCTTCGCGCATCTCGCGATCTTCGACCACCTGCGGCAGACGGTGCGGTTGGTGCGGAACGTTTTCGTCGGAGAGGATCCTGAGGCGGACTACGACCGTGCGGTTGCAGACCTCGCGGCAGTCGCGAGGCGCTTCGGGCGGTCGATCGACTACGAGGCGACCCCCCGTCCGCTGTTCGCGGAGCAGGCTGCTGCCGTAGCGAACCTCGGCAAGGACGCGTTCGAAAAGGCGGTGCGAACCGCCATTGACCACATCGAGGCGGGTGACGCGTTCCAGATCGTTCCCTCGCTTCGTCTCGAGGTCGGGTTCGATGGCGATCCTTTTGCCGTGTACCGCTCCTTGCGTCTCGTGAACCCTTCGCCGTTTCTGTTCTATCTGCGTCAGGGCGATCTCGCCATCGCGGGGTCGTCGCCAGAGCTGATGATCCGGTCCAGAGACGGCAAGGCGACCAGCAGGCCGATCGCAGGCACGCGGCCCCGGGGAGCAACCCCGGAAGAGGACGCCCGGCTAGAGCGCGATCTCCTCGGTGACCCCAAGGAGAAGGCCGAGCACGTGATGCTCGTGGATCTGGCCAGGAATGACCTGGGCCGGGTGTGTGAGTTCGGCTCGGTGCAGGTAGACGAACTGATGGTCGTCGAGCGGTACTCCCACGTCATGCACATCGTGTCCGGTGTGTCAGGCGCGCTGCGACCCGGTGTGGGGCCCCTCGACCTCGTCCGGGCAACGTTCCCTCACGGAACCGTCTCCGGCGCGCCAAAAGTCCGGGCGATGGAGATCATCGACGACCTGGAGCCTACGGCCCGCGGTCCCTACGCCGGGGCCGTCGGATACATCGATTTCTCCGGCAACGTCGACACAGCGATCGCGCTGCGGACCCTCGTCGCCTCGGGGGGCAAGGCGTGGGTGCAGGCCGGGGCAGGTGTCGTCGCAGACAGCGTCCCCGAGCGCGAGTATGAGGAGTGTTTGCAGAAGGCTGCGGCAGTGCTGGCGGCTATCGGAGCGTCTGGTGATGTCTGATCGGGTGGCGTCTCGACGTGGGTCTGAGTCGCTCACCACGGGCTGCGGTCTCGTGGAGTGTGCACACGACGTCGTGTGGGTGCGCGGACCGGACACGGTCGTCTTTCTCGACGGACTGTTGAGCCAGCGCATCGAAGGGACCGCTGCGGGGAGCGTGGTGCGATCGCTGCTCCTCGCCCCCAACGGCAAGCTCCGGGCAACGTTGTTCCTCTTGCCCGGCGTGGACGAGATGGGGATCGTCGCGGACCGGGGTTCGGGACGGACGGTCCTCGAGGATCTGGAGCGGTTCAAGATCCGTGTAGATGTCGAAGTCGAGCCTGAAGGGCGGGTCGGCCTCGAGCTCTGGGGCCCCGGTGCGCCCCGCGTCCTAGCCGCCGCCGGGTTGCCGCGACCCGATGGGTGGAGCGTGAGCCCGTTCGTGGCATCGCTTCCCTTCCCCCACACGGATCTTCCGAGGTTCCTGTTGCTCGGGGCCGAAGCGGAGACGCTCGCCGGCGCCGGGGCCATTCCCGTCGACCGGGCGGATGTGGAGGCGATGCGGATCGAGCAGGGGGAGGCCGTGATGGGCCGCGACGTAGACGAGGGGACGATCCCCCACGAGACGGGGCTGGTGGCGCAGTCGGTCGACTTCGACAAGGGCTGCTATCTGGGTCAGGAGCTCGTGGCCCGTATCGATTCCCGTGGCAGGGTCAACCGGCACCTGCGGACGCTCGTCATCGAGACCGGGACCGTGCCGGAGCCCGGCGCCGGGCTGTACTCCGGTGATGACCCTGTGGGCGAGGTCACGTCTGCGGTGTTCTCCGCCGCCGCCGGCGCCCCGGTCGCGATGGCGCTGATCCGACGCGAAGTGGACCCGGGCGACCATCTCGCTGTGCGCTGGGGAGGACTCGAGGGTCGGGCCGTCGTCTGCGAGCCTCCCCTGACCTGATCGTGATCCCACCGTCGGTCTCAGAACACCCTTACAGTCCTCGAACAGAACCTGCCGATACTGGTGAGAGCCGTCGAGGGCAGAACGCAGCCCGCGCCCAGACATCGAGGAGATCTCCGTGAGCGCCGGTGGGACCATTCTGTTGGTCGAGGACGAGGAAGAGATCGCAGACCTCCTGAAGCTCTACTTCGAGAAGGAGGGGTTTCGGCTCGTCCACGCTCCCTCAGGCGAAGTCGGCCTCGAGCGGCTCGAGCAGCGGGATCCCCGGCTGGTGCTTCTCGACATCGGGCTACCCGGGATCGACGGCGTCGAGGTCTGCCGTCGCATCCGGGCAACGACCGACGTGCCGGTGATCATGCTGACGGCCCGCGACGCGGAGATCGACAAGGTCGTCGGGTTGGAGATCGGTGCGGACGACTACGTCACGAAGCCCTTCTCGCCTCGTGAGCTCGTCGCGAGGGTAAAGGCGGTGTTGCGCCGTACCGAGGAGCGGCCCCTGGCTCCGAGCACGATTGAGATCGGCGCCTTCGTCATCGACAGCGGACGGCGCCAGGTGACCTGCTTGGGCGGATCCGTGGTCAGACCGACGGCGCGGGAGTTCGATCTCCTGTGGTACCTGGCGGAGCACCGGGGTCTCGTGCTGAGTCGAGCCCAGATCCTCGAGGCGGTATGGGGGTACGACTACTTCGGGGAGACCCGGACCGTGGACGTCCATATCCGGCAACTCAGAAAGAAGCTCGACGGCGTTCCGATCGAGACCGTCTGGGGAGTCGGGTACCAGCTCACGGGGTGACCGAGGGGGTGACCGGTGCGTAGGCGAATCTTCTGGGGCGGCGTCCTCGTGGCCGTGGTCGTGCTCGCCCTTGCCGCCACCGCCGGGGCGGTGATCCGGCAGCAGCTCGTTCGTCGGAGCCACGACGAGCTGACCCGCCAGGCGGAGGTGGCAGCCAGGCTGGTCCAGAGAACAGATCTGGCCTCCTTCATCCTCGGTACGGATACAGGCAGGCAGACTCGAACCGATCAGCGGCCGGCGAGGCAGGAGACGGCTGCGCTGGTGATCGGACGGCTCCTCGAGGTGGTCAAGGAGGTGGGGGGACACGACTACCTCGAGGCCGCCCGTGTCACTCCGTCGGGTCTCGCCGTCCTCGTCGAGGACCCGGAGGTGCTCGGTCAGGTGCCCGCAGGGCTCGAGAACGGCAACGGTCTCGAGATCGAGGTCGACGGGCATCCCGTCATCGCAAGCGTCCGCACCGTGCCGATCGGCGAGGGAGCACATCTCAGGATTGCGTTTGCGCGCGACGAGCCCCTGCTCGACACGGCGCTGTTCACACGGCCTCTGCTGTTTGCCCTGATCGTCGGTGCGGTCCTCGCGTTGCTCCTTGCGTTCGCAGTGTCGCGGCGGCTCGGCAAGAAGCTCGACCCCATCGAGGATGCGGCCCGCGCCATCGCGGACGGCGATTTCGGGGCGCGAGTGCCCGTCACCGAACGCGACGAACTGGGCCGGGTTGCCGCTGCCTTCAACGAGATGGCCGGTCAGCTCCAGGGAGCGCGCGAGAGGGAACGGGACTTTCTGATGAGCGTCGGCCATGATCTCCGCACTCCCCTGACCACGATCCGCGGGTATGCCGAGGCGCTCGACGGTGGCGACGTCGAAGGCGACGACCTGCCGCGGGTGGCGGGAGTGCTGCACCGTCAGACGGACCGACTGAGCAGGTTGGTAGAGGATCTCATGTTGCTCGCTCGTCTTCAGGCGAGGGAGTTCACGCTCCGACCGGAGCGCGTGGACGTGGCCGCCCATCTGAAGGAGGTCGTTGACGGCTATCGCACCAGGGCGGATGAGGTGCGACTCCGGCTCGACGCCAGGCTGGATCCCGTTGGTGTCGGCTTGATCGATCCGGATCGGATCGGCCAGATGCTGGGAAACCTGATCGACAACGCGTTCCGCTACACACCGGAGGGAGGCACCGTCACGATCGCCCTCGCCCGCACGGTGCCGGGCTTCGAGATCACCGTGACGGACACCGGCCCTGGTATCGACCCCGAGGACGTGCCCAGGGTGTTCGAGCGCCTCTATGTCGCGCAGCGATACCGCCCGGTGCGACCTGAGGGCAGCGGACTCGGTCTCAGCATCGTCAAGGAGCTCAGCGAAGCCATGGGCGGTGTCGTGTCTGTGGCCTCGACGCCCGGCCAGGGAACGTCTGTCACCGTGCGTCTCCCCCTCGAGACGGGGAGCAGCGGCACCGGTTAGCCACCACCCTCCCACACGATGGGAAAGGACGGTGGAACCCCATTAGCCTCGACCGCCATGCGACGACTCGGGGCCTTCCTCACCGCTTTGACCTTGTGGATCGCAGCCTGTGGAGGCTCTACCACGGGCCTCCTTGGTGAGGAACTGTACGAGCGCAGCTGTTCTGGTTGTCACCAGGGCAACGGATCCGGCTTCGGGAACATACCTCCCATTGGACCCGGCTCGAACGCCGTCGGCCTCGCCGACGAGCAAATCAGCGGCGTCATTCGGGCCGGAGCCGGGGTCATGCCTTCGTTTGGGCGTCTCAGCGACGAGCAGGTGGACAGCCTCGTGGACTACGTCAGAGAGCTCCAGGGACGGAGCTGACCGACTGTCCTCGCCCTCGCACGGAGCGCCCGCCTTGAGCGGCCCTGCTTCCCGGTGATCGTGCGCATGGCCCTCCGGTACGATGCTCGGGCATGCTGGACCGCATCCTCGATACGACCCGGGGCCGTGTGGCCGAGCTGCGTCCCCGGGAAGCCGATCTCCGGTCGGCAGCGGAGGCGGCCTCACCCGTGCGCGGCCTGGCTGCCTCTCTTCTCGCTCCGGGTCTCGCCGTGATCGCGGAGATCAAGCGACGTTCACCCTCGGCGGGTGCGCTTCATCCCGCCATCGACGCCGCTCAGCAGGCGAAAGCGTATGAGCGGGGAGGAGCCGCCGCGATCTCGGTGCTCACCGAGCCCTACTTCTTCGATGGTTCGCTTGCCGATCTCATCGCCGTGAAGGAGGCGGTCGCTGTGCCCGTGCTGCGGAAGGACTTCCTGGTCGACGAGGTGCAGGTCTGGGAATCGCGGGCTGCCGGTGCAGATGCTGTGCTCTTGATCGTGGCTGCGCTCGACGGCGGACACCTGCGGCGGATGCTGGCTGCAGTGGGGGAAACCGGCATGGAAGCGCTCGTCGAGGCCCATACCGAGGATGAGGTGGTGGGAGCGATCGAAGCCGGAGCCCGGATCGTGGGCGTGAACAACAGGGACCTGGCAACTTTCGTGACGGATCCTGCAACGGCGGAGGGTCTGGCCCCTTTGCTGGAGCACGCGACCGTCACGGTCGCCGAGAGCGGCGTGTCGACTCCGGAGATCGCGGCGCGGATGGCTCGCGCCGGTTACGACGCGATTCTCGTGGGTGAGGGTCTCGTCCGCAGCGGCGACCCTGCGGGCCTCGTCGGGGCGCTGCGAGAGCAAGCATCGAAGAGGACGGACTGAGCGTGTGGGTCAAGGTG
>JBHHXA010000057.1:0-10375 GCA_046756805.1 Acidimicrobiia bacterium | reverse complement strand
CTGCGTGAGCCACGTTCTTCGTGAGCGTCATGAGCGCACCCTTCGACGTGGCGTACGGGGTGAGATACGGCAGACCTCCGTAGGAGGTCACCGAACCGACGTTCACGATCGATCCGGCGATCCGTTCACGCCGCATGATGGCGATGGCGCTCTGCATCAGGAGAAAGGGAGCCCGCACGTTGACCGCCATCAGCCGATCCCACAATTCGACCGAGGTGTCGACGATCGTGCCTCTCGTGGAGAGCCCGGCGGCGTTCACCAGCACGTCGATGCGCCCGAAACGATCGTCGGTTGCCTGCATCAGCTCCGCGCAGCTGTCGGCGTCGCCCAGCTCCACGGCAGTGAATACGGCCTCCGTGCCTGCGTCGCGCAACCCGGCGGTGACGCGGTCGCCGCGTTCCCGGTCCCTGCCGCACACGACGACGCCCGCCGCGTCTTCTGCGGCGAGGCGGCGAGCTGCGGCCTCGCCGATGCCCTGCGTGCTTCCCGTGACGACGGCGACCTTCCCTGCGAAACGATGCTGCGACATCAGGCTGCTTCCCCGGCCGGCGTCAACGGAGGCACCGTGACGAAGGGCTGCCCGCGCGCCTCCGGCCCGATCGCGGCACAGCCGCCATCGACGGCCAGGTCGGCGCCGGTGATGAACGACGCGTTCGTGTCGCCGAGCACGCCGGATGCTCCGGCGTCGACGAAGGCCCCGTCGATCGCCATACCGATCAACGAGGCTCCGCCCGTGACGATCGCGACTCTGTCCTTCATCTGCCCTCCCGAACGTCCCCGGGCTCAGATACCAACCCTCTGATGCTTCTTCTCGGCCTCCCACTCGCCCCGGGCCAGCCGCACCTGCTCCCGATCGCTCACCTCGGGGATGCCCACCTCCCACCATGCGCCGCCTTCTGTCCACGTGTACTGGTGGACATCCATCACGATGGCGTACGTCCGGTCCGATGCTTTGGCCCTGGCGAACGCGGCGGGGAGATCCTCGATCCGCTCTACCCGCTCCGCCTGCGCACCCATCGACTCGACGTGTTTCGCAAAGTCGACTCGTGTGTACTCATCGTGGCGCGCCGTGCTGAGCAGGTTGTTGAACTCCGCACCGCCGGTGTTGACCTGGAGACGGTTGATGACTGCAAAGCCTCCGTTGTCGAGCACCATGAGGATCACCTTGTGCCCCGTGAACACTGTGGAGTACACGTCGGAGTTCATCATCAGATAGGAGCCGTCACCGACCCAGGCGATGACATCGCCCTCGGTGCGCGCCATCCGGGCTCCGAACGCCCCCGCGACTTCGTAGCCCATCGTCGAGTAGCCGTACTCGGAGTCGAAGGTGCCGACGGCCCTCGACCGCCAGCCCATCGTCAATTCGCCGGGCAACCCGCCGGCAGCCGAGAGGATGTAGTCCTCGTCGTCGCAGAGCTCGTTGATCGTCTGGATCACGGTGGCGTACGCCGGAGGATCGATGTCGGTGCGGCTCTTCCAAGAGTCGAGGTAGCCGTGCCACTCCTCGATCCTCGACGCGGCGAACCCGAGCCACGACGCCGGGGCCCGGTAATCGTCGAGAGTGCGGTCGATCTGCTCGAGTCCGACCAGGGCGTCGCCGATGACGGGGATCGCACTCTGCTTGACCGCATCCCATCGTGCCGTGTTCAGGGACACAAACCGCACGTCGGGGTTGCGGAACACGGACCAGGAGCCCGTCGTGAAGTCCTGGAGTCGGGTCCCGACGGCGACGACGACGTCTGCGTCCTCAGCGACCGCGTTGGCGGCTGCGGACCCGGTGACACCGAGCGGCCCGGCGTAGTTGGGATGGTCATGGGTGAGGGTCGCCTTGCCGGCCACGGTCTCGACGACCGGAATCCCCCGCCGCTCGGCAAACGAGGTCAGCTCCGCCACGGCACCTGAGTAGTGCACGCCCCCGCCCGCGATGATCAACGGCTTCGACGCACCGGCGATGGCCGCAGCAGCAGCCGCAATATCCCTGGAGTCGGGCCCGGGCCTGCGGACGTAGTGGACGTGCTCCTCGAAGAAGGGCGCCGGGTAGTGGTAAGCCTCGGCCTGCACATCCTGCGGCAGGGCGAAGAAGGCCGGGCCGCAGTCTGCCGGATCCAGCATGACGGCCAGCGCCTGTGGAAGAGAGCGGACGATCTGCTCCGGCGTCGTGATGCGATCCCAGTACCGGGTGACCGGTTTGAACGCATCGCACACCGAGAGCGTCGGATCGTGGAAGTTCTCGACCTGCTGCAACACGGGATCCACGATCCTGTGGGTGAAGTAGTCGCCGCTGAGCAGCAGCAGCGGCAGCCGGTTGGCGTGTGCCACCGCGGCGGCGGTCACCATGTTCGTGCAGCCGGGACCGATGGACGAGGTAGCGATCATGATCCGTCTGCGACGCATCGCTTTGGCATAGGCAACGGCGCTGAGCGCCATCGCCTGTTCGTTGTGTCCCCGCCAGGTGGGTAGCTCCTCCTGCACCGGGTACAGGGCTTCGGCGAGGGCGGTGACGTTGCCGTGACCGAAGATGCCGAATGCTCCGGCGAAAAGCGGGACTTCGTCTCCGTCCACGACGGTCTTCTGCGCGGTCAGCCATTTGACGATGGCCTGTGCGGTCGTCAGTCGGATGGTCTGCATCGCCCCTCCTCAGGTTCGCAGATGGTCGAGGTACGCCTTCATGCCCTTGCCGAGAAACGCATCGGACCCGGTTGCGATGTAGCGCGCTCCGCGGCCGATCCACTGCGCCGCGATGCTCTCGTTCCCGGCGAAGATCCCGAGCGTCTTCGAGGAAGGCACAACGACTTCCGTCACCCGATCGAGCGCGGCAACGACGTCGGGGTGATCCAGCACACCCGGGTGTCCGAGCGAGTGGGAGAGATCGGTGGGCCCGATGAACAGCACGTCGACACCGTCGATCTCCACGTAGGACTCGATCGCATCGACGGCAGCCGCCGTCTCGATGTGGATGATGACGAGTGTCTCGCGGTTGGCTCGCACGGTGTAGTCGCCGATCGATTCGTTGAGGCCCCATTCGGAGGCCCGACTCCCCGCCAGTCCCCTCTGGCCCCGTGGGCCGTACTTCACCGCCCGGACCGCCTGCTCGACCGCCTCGGGAGTGTTCACCCACGGGATGTGGACGCCGTGTGGCCCGGCATCGAGGAATCGGAGGATGACGTGCGCCTCGTTGGTCGTTGCCCTCACGATCGGGGTGACGCCCCGCAGCTCGGTCGCCCGACACAGCCCTTCGACGTCGCGAGGCTGGAGCGACCCGTGTTCGCCATCGAAGATGATGAAGTCCCAGCCCTGCATCGCGATGTACTCGGCGAGGGTCGGCTCGGGGTACTTGAAGAACGCACCGAGCACCGTCTCGCCGGCCGCCAGCTTCGCCATGGTGGTGTTCTCGAGCATGGTCTCCCTCGTTCGCTATCAATCTGTGTGTCGGCCCGGTGCGGTGCCGCACCGGGTCTCCCGTCAGTTCTCGCTCTCGATGCGCAGGCTCTGCACGTCCTCCCAGCGCTGTGACTCCCAGGATCGGATCATCGTCGCCGCCACGGAAGCCACGGACAGGGCGTCCTCGAATCCCGGCCGGTGCACCTTGCCCGCTGCGACCGATCGCAGGTATTCGAGCGCCTCGATCAGCTTCATGTCCTCATACCCGATGGAGTTGCCTCCTCCGGGCACGATGTTGCCCTGATTGGGGTAGGCGTCTCCTGCGAGCACGTCGATGAAGCCGTCCTCAGGTTGCTCCTCGGGCAGGTAGAGCCTGAGACGGTTCAGCATCTCGTGATCCCACGATGCCGCACCCTTCGACCCGTTCAGCTCGAACGCCATCTGGCTCTGGGGACCGAAGATCGACCGGTCCGCCTCGAGCGTCCCCCGGGCGCCGCTGTCGAACTCGACGAGCGCAGCGACGTAGTCCTCGTTCGTCACCTCTCCGGTGGGGTCATCCGGGCTCCCCCGGTCGTAATGCGTACCGGTGCGCGCTGCGGGAAGCGGGCGCTCCTTCACGAAGATCTCGTTGACGGACACGAGCCTGACGATCGGTCCGCACAGGAACTGGGCGAGGTCGATGGTGTGCGACATGATGTCCGACAGCGCCCCGTGACCCGCTTCTGCCTGGAGGAACCGCCAGCTCAAGACACCCATCCGGTCCCTTCCGTACATCGTGAAGAACCGGCCCCGATAGTGCGTGAGGTCGCCGAACCGCCCCTCATCGATGAGGTTCCTGGTGTGTTGGACCATCGGCGCCCACCGGTAGTTGAATCCGCACCCCGTGATGGCTCCGGACCTCCGGGCCGCGGCCTCGATCGCAGCGGTCGCAGAGGGATCGATGCCGACCGGCTTCTCGCAGAAGATGTGCTTTCCCGCGGCGGCCGCAGCCTCGGCGATCTGTTGATGGAGCGCGTTGGGAGCGGTGATGTCGATGACGTCCACGTCCGGGCGATCGATGACTTCCATCCAGTCCGACGTGCTGGCGGCGAACCCGAAGCTCCTCGTGGCCAGGTCGATCCTGTCCTGGGCAACGTCTGCCACTGCCACCAGCCGCGGCACGATCCCGGCATCGGGGAAGTAGGTCGGGATGCTTCGATACGACCGGGAATGCGCTTGCCCCATCCAGCCGAAACCGATGACTCCGATGCCGATCTCAGTGGTCACGAGTCCCCCCAGACGGCTGGGTTCACGAGGTGTGCGGGCCTGACCCCGTCGAGCACCTCGATTACCTGCTCGAACGCGGAACGGAAGATCCGCTTCTTGGCGTCTGAGGTAGCGGACGCGATGTGGGCCGTGACCACGACGTCCGGCCTGTGGAGCAGAGGGTGATCGGGAGGGAGCGGCTCGGGATCGGTCACATCGAGGGCCGCGCCGGAGAGCGACCCGGACTCGAGCGCACCCAGCAGTGCATCGTGGTCGACGATGCCGCCGCGGGCCGCGTTCACGAACAGTGCTCCGGGCCGCATCGTGGCAAAGGTGGAATCGTCGAAGAGCTGCGTACTCTCGTCGGTGAGGGGCATGTGAATGGACACGACGTGCGACGCCGCCAGCAGGTCTTCGAGCGTCGCCGTCTGCGTCACTCCGTCCGGAAGGCTCGCAGCGTCGACGTACGGATCATGCACGAGGATGAACATGCCCATCGCATCTGCGATGCGAGCAACTCGCCGTCCGATGCGACCGCATCCGACGAGGCCGAGCGTCTTGCCTGCGAGCTCCATGCCCTCGTGGCGGGCGTAGAAGTCCGTGCCGCCCGCCCGCAGCTCCCCCTCACTCGACTTGATCCTCTTCGCCACGGCGAGGATCAGCGCCACGGTGTGTTCGGCCGTCGAGACCGTCGGTCCGTCGGGTGCGTTGCACACGGCGATGCCGCGGGCCGTCGCGGCGACGAGGTCGACCTTGTCGACACCGATGCCGGTGCGGGCGATGACTTTCAATTGAGGAGCCTTGTCCATCACGGAGGCGTCGTAGACGTCGCTCGATGCAACGATGGCCTGGGCGCCCGCCAGCTCCTGGTGGGGATCGTCCGGTGTTGCGGTGACGGGCCCCAGCGTCGTGACCCTGGCTGCAACGTGTTGCGCAAGCGCAGGAAGGACGCTGCGCTCGAACCACACTCGCGGTCGTCCGGTGGCCATCTGCTCCCTCTCCATCACTTCCTCACGGATCGCGATGCGATGCGGTGCCGGGATCATACCGCCGTACGGTTGGAACGTTCCAAGAGTTGTTCATCGGCGAAACAGCGGTTCGGGGACGCCGGACACACCGGGTTCGACGGCAAAGATGCCACCGGGGCGATCCTGTCCCTCGGCACCTCGATGCGACCCTCCCTCACCGATGGACGTGACGAACAGCACGTCCCGGTCCGGTCCGCCGAACGCGGGCATGGTGGGCCTCTGGACGGGCAAATCGACCCTGCGGTCGAACACCCCCGCCGGTGTGAAGCGAATCACACCCCACCCGTAAACGGCAGCCACCCAGTAGCAGCCGTCGGCATCGACACAGGCTCCGTCCGGTCTCCCTCGAATCCCCTGGAAGTCGACAAAGACCCGCTCGTTGCTCCGCTCACCGGAATCGACGTCGTAGTCGTACGCCCACACCACATCGTGAAGGGTGTCGGCAAAGTACATCGTGCCTCCGTCGGGCGAGAAGGCGAGACCGTTGGACACGCCGACGCTCCGATTCCAGGTGGACACGGCACCGTCCCTGCCGATGCGATGGAGCATCCCTGTGAATCGCCCGGCATCGGTGTGCTCGTACATGCTCCCCACCCAGAACCGGCCGGCAGGATCACAGCGGCCGTCGTTGAGCCGGTTGCCGGTGTCCGGTGCCTCGACCTCCACCCACTCCTCGGTGGCATCGTCATCCCAGCGATATCGAACCATGCGGTGCTCGAGAGCAACGAGGAGGCACCCCGGCTCGTCCATGAGCGCATACGAGCCGGGTCTGCCGGGGAGCGCCCGGGCCTCGTCGGCGCCGGGCGCGGGATCGAAGCGATGGATCGACCGGCCGTCGATGTCGATCCAGTACAACACTTGCTCCGCATCGGACCAGACCGGGCACTCTCCGAGCAGGGCGCCGGCATCGAGAACGCAATCCATCAGGTCCAGCCTCCGTCGGCGTGATACACATGTGCCGTCAACATCGCGCTGTCTTCTGCGGCAAGAAAGAGAACAAGCCTCGCGACGTCGGCCTCGGTGGTGAGCCCGGGCAGCGCCTGAGCGCTGCGGACACCGGCCTCTGCCTCGGGCGTCCACCACATACGCCGCTGACGCTCGGTGAATACCCACCCCGGCTGCACCGCGTTCACCCTGATGCCGTGCGGTCCCAACTCACCTGCAAGCGACCTCGTGAGACCGTAGAGACCGGCCTTGGCGGTTGCGTACGAGGTCAGGTTCGGTTCCTTGCGGTCGACGCTCGGTGACGTGAAGTTGACGATCGACCCACCACCGGCCGCAACCATCGAGGGCCGGACTGCCTGGGCTGCGAAGTAGACATGACGGAGGTTGACCGCCTGCATCTCGTCCCATTCCGCCTCGTTCATCACGGTGTTGTCGAAGCGATCGT
Organism: Acidimicrobiia bacterium; assembly: GCA_046756805.1. GTDB lineage: Bacteria > Actinomycetota > Acidimicrobiia > Spongiisociales > UBA5794 > CAMYMC01. The sequence continues at coordinate 3,331 of JBHHXA010000057.1, read as the reverse complement.
CTCTCGCGGCACTGTTGACGAGTACCCGGATCGGACCAATCTCCTCCACGGCGCCCCCGATGGCATCTTGCAACGCAGCCGTGTCCCGGACGTCGCAGGGCTGAAACCAGACTCCGTCCGGAAGGTCTGCACTCTCGAGAATGTCGAGCACCGCGACCTTGGCTCCCTGAGCGGCGAATTGGCGGACGATCTCGGCGCCGATCCCCGACGCTCCACCGGTCACCAGCACGCCCCTCCGCTCCAGACTGGGATACACCGCATACCCAACCGTCACGCCGGCCTCACTCGGCTCTGGCGAGTCGGCGCAGATAGTCGACGCTGGCCGCGGCATCTGCGATCGGCCCCGCTCCCGGCTCCGGCTCCCCCGGCAGCGAGACATCCTGCTCGAGGACGTACCAGCCCGAATAGCCGGCAGTCTCGAGCAGCCGGATCACACCCGCGATGTCGACGTCGCCCTGCCCGAGCGGCTTGAACATCCCGTCGATGACGGCCTTGCGGAACCCCACCTCACCGGAACGGACCCGCTCCGCCGCTGCATCGTCTACATCCTTGAGATGCACGTGGTGTGTGCGTCCCGACGCCAGCCCAGCAATCTCGACGGGATCGATGCCCGCGAGGAAAAAGTGCCCGGTGTCGAGGCAGAGGCCGACGTCGCTCTCCTCGAGGAGCCGTTCGACGTGAGGTCTCCGCTCGATGGCCATCCCCCAGTGTTGATGCAGCGCCGTCTCCAGCCCGTGCTTGCCCGCTACCTCACGAAAACGTCCGAGGTTGGCGAGGAACTCCATCCACTCGTCCCCAACCATCTCGATCGACGTGTCATAACCATCGTGATGGTTGGCCGGTCCGAGCACCACCACCGAGGATCCGCTGACCGCGAGTTGCCGGCAGGCTCGCTCCACATACTCCAACTCACCCTCGATGAGATCGGGTCGATACAACACGGCCGGCACGAAGCCACCGACGACGCGCAGCGAGTGAGGTCGGAGGAACGCCGCGAGCAGGTCGGGGTCGGTGGGCAAGAAGCCCTCGGGACCCAGTTCTGTTGCCCCGAGCCCGACGGTGGTCATCTCGTCCAGCACCCGGTCGGGATCGAGGTTGAAGCCCCAGCCGGGCGACGGGTCGACACCCCAGGTGATCGGAGCACCGGCGATGCGGTCGAGGAAGCCGCTCATGAGACCTCGTCGAGCTCGACGGTGCGACCCTGCGCGGCGGAGATGTCGCACGCCACGGCGACCCGGAGATCCTCATAGGCGTCGGCGGCGGTTGAAGCAGGCTCTTCCTCACCGTTCACGACGCGGAGAAATGCCTCCAGCTCGGTGCGGTACGCAGCGTCAAAGCGGTCCCAGAAGGAAACGATGGGATCGATCACCCCCGCAACTCCGGGCTCGGTCGAGTGAATCGGCGTCCTCGTGCTCCAGCCGGCCGCGACGCTGTCGCGCGATCCGAACACCTCCAGCCGAACGTCGTAACCGACCGGATCGTGCCGCAACCCCGAAAGCTGAGCGAGCGTGCCCTCCGACAGCTCGAGCCCCGCCACGGCCGTGTCGTAGTCACCTAGGCGGCCGATGTCCTCGTTGACCACCACCGCTCCTGAGGCCCGCACCGTTCGCACCTCTTGACCCGTCACGTAGCGCACGATGTCGATGTCGTGGATGAGGCAGTCCTTGAAGATCCCCCCGGAGTGGGGGATGTAGTCCAACGGAGGGGGCGACGGATCGTGCGTCTGTGAGCGCACCAGGTAGGGGGTTCCCAGCGATCCCGCCGTGAGCCGGTCCCGGATCTCCCGCATGGCAGGGTCGTAGCGGCGTTGGAACCCCATTTGCACGGTGACGCCGGACGCCGCGATGGCCGCGACGACCGATCGGGTGCTGTCGAGATCGAGCGCGATCGGCTTCTCACAGAACGCCGGGACGCCCGCGGAGACTGCGGCATGGAGCAGCTCGGCGTGGGTGTCCGTGGAGCTTGCGATGACGACGGCGTCGACCGAGGTGAAGATCTCATCGAGCGGAACGGCCTCGGTTCGCGGGAGGTTGGCTGCGGTGTTCCGTGCCCGCTCTGGTGCGGCGTCTGTCACCAGGAGCGAGTCGATCTCGCTGAGCCCCGCCAGCGATCCCGCGTGGTGGGTGCCGATCCTGCCCGCCCCGATGAGGCCGACCCGCACTGCTCTCTCCCTCGACGGAAGGGCCCTCCGCCGGGAAGGGCCGGACTGGAACGTTCCAACGCGCAGCACCGTATACGTCGCCGGGAACCACTGTCAAGGGTCTTTCGGAGGCGATCGGCAAGAGAAACCTGTTGAACAGTCCCGGGGCCGCGGCTATCTTGTCGCAACGTTGTTGGAGCGTTCCAACATGGGGGGCGTCCAACATCTACACCACACATACTTGCCCACGAGGAGCGAGTGTCCCGAGGGAGAGGCACCATCGATGCGACGAAGCCGCAAGGCCGCTGTCGTTCGTGATGCCACCACGACGGAGGAAGGAAATCTCGATGAAACGATTCCGCTGGGGGGCGCTGCTGGTCGCCCTTCTGCTTGTAGCCGCGGCATGCGGTGACGACGACGACGCCGCAGACACCACGGCGGCAGCCACCACGGCGGCGCCGGGCACCACCGCCGCAGACGATGTCGACCTGGTCCAAGGGTCCGACCTCACGTTCCACATGGTGACGCACTCCGACGACGGCGTGTTCTGGTCCGTGGTCAAGAAGGGCGCAGAGGACGCCGGAGCCGCGCTCGGTGTCAACGTGGTCTGGAGCCCGTCGTTCAACGACCCGCAGAAGCAGGTCCAGGACATCGAGGCGGCGATCGCAGCCGGATCGAACGGTATCGGCGTCTCGCTGGCCAACCCGACTGCGGTTGCACCAGCTGCGGCGGCGGCAGTCGATGCGGGAATCCCGGTCGTGACGCTGAACTCCGGCGTGAACGACTACCTCGGCATCGGTGCGCTGACCCACGTCGGACAGACCGAGGTCGTCGCCGGTAACGGTGCGGGCACGAGATTCAACACACTCGGCGCCACCAAGGTGCTGTGTGCTCAGCAGGAGCAGGGCAACGTTGGTCTCGAGGAGCGTTGCGAAGGTCTCGGCGACACCTTCAACGGCGACGTCGTCACCCAGTTCGTGGGACTCGACAACACCCCCGAAGAGCAGATCAACACGATCGCCGCAGCGCTCGCAGCCGACCCGGACATCGATGCCGTCCTCGGCGTCGGCCCGAACGTCGCAGTCCGTGCGGTTGACGCAGGCGAGCAGGCAGGTCGCGACCTGTTCATCGGCGGGTTCGATATCTCGAACGACATCATCGCCGCCATCGAGGCGGGCGACGTGAACTTCA
>JBHHXA010000056.1:0-10420 GCA_046756805.1 Acidimicrobiia bacterium | reverse complement strand
GTAGCCGTCGCCGGTTCGGAGCGACCGCTCGACGAGGACGGCAAGGGGTGCGCCGAGCGCGGTCACGAGGCCACCGATGGAGACAGCGACGAAGGCGCGCTGCCCCGGCGTGCGGGGTGGGCGCTGCGTGGCGTGCGAGGCACGCATCGGCACCTCCACCGTGCGTCGCTCCTGGGAGCGGGCGTAGGCGAAGAGGATCGCACCGACGCCGAGGAGTTGGAGGAGCGACAGCGCAGCAGCGAGGGGGAGATCGAGCAGTGCCGTTGCCTGACGCCAGATCTCGACTTCGAGTGTGGCGTACTGGAACCCGCCGAGGATGAGGACGACACCGAACGAGGTGAAGGTGAACAAGAAGACGATCGAGGAGGCGGACACGACGGACGACCGCAACAGCGGCCAGGTGACGCGGCGAAACGCTTGGGCCCGTGTCGCCCCGAGAGCCATGGCTGCCTCCTCCAGTCGGGGGTCGAGCCGTTCCCACGCCGTGCCGACGGTGCGGATGACGACGGCGACGTTGTAGAAAACATGGGCGGCCAGGATCGCCCAGATGCTTCTGCTCAGGTCGAGACCGAGCACGCCGCCCCGGCCTACGAGCGCGAGAAAGGCGGAAGCCACGACGACGGTCGGCAGGACGAACGGCACCGTGACGAGGGCCCGGAACAGTCGCTTGCCGGCGAACGAGTACCGGGCGACAGCCGCGGCGGCCGGGAGCGCGACGACAAGGGTCAGCAACGTCGAGGCCACGGCCTGCCACAGCGTGAACCACGCCACACCGAGCAGCCGGGGCCGGTCGAGGATCTGGTCGAAGGGGCCCAGGTCCGGGACGCCGCCCCTGGTGAGCCCTGTCCCCAGGATGGCAGCCAAGGGATACAGGAAGAAGTAGCCGAGGAACAGCGCCGGGATGACGACGAGGGCGGCAGACGCCCGGCGGCTCAACGGACGATCTCCGTCCAGGTCTCGATCCAGGCGTTCCTGTTTGCCTCGATGAGAAGCGGATCGAGCGCGTTCGGTGTCTCCGGCACTGCCGTGTGCTCCACGAACACGTCGGGCAGCGCGGCCAGTGCGTTCGCGGGGAACACGAACATGTTGAGCGGGATGTCCTCCTGGAAGCGGAGGCCGAGCATGTAGTCGATCAGGGCCTGTGCAGTCGCCTCCGCTTCGGTGCCTGCGAGGACTCCGGCGAACTCGATCTGTCTGAAGCATCCGTCGAGCACGGCCGCCGTGGGGGCCTCGGTCAGGGCGCCTTCGCTGAAGAAGACGGCGGCCGGCGGTGAGGACGCATACGACACGACGATGGAGCGGTCTCCGTCTTCAGAGCCACCCGAGAAGTCGCCGAAGTACGCCTGCTCCCACCCCGAGGTCACGAGCACGTCATTGGCTGCGAGGTCTGCCCAGTACTGCTGCCACGGATAGTCGGAGCCTTCGGGAAACTCGGCGATGGTGGACAGGAGGAACGCCAGACCGGGCGAGGAGGTCGCCGGGTCCTGCACGACCAGGGTGCCGCGGTATGAGGGAGATGCGAGGTCGCGCAGCGTGGCGGGGGGAGTGAGCCCCGCGGCGGTGAGGCCCGCCTTGTCGTAGTTGAGGCACACGTTGGCGAAGTCGATGGGCGTCACCCTGTGCTCGTCGTCGAGCACGAGGTCGGCGCGGACCTCGCTCAGGAGGGGCGAGGTGTACGGGAGGAAGAGATCTTCGTCCAGCGCTCGGGAGAGGAACGTGTTGTCGATGCCGAACAGCACATCTGCGGTGGGGTTGTCCTTGGTGAGGATCGCGTTGGAGACCAGCGTGCCTGCGTCACCCGCTTCGAGGAGCCGGATCGCGACACCCGTTTCCTGCTCGAACCCGGCCAGCACGTCGGGGGAGATGGCGAAGGAGTCGTGGGTGGCGAGCACGATCTCGTCGGGGGGCGCGCCCTCGCCGTCGCCCGAGCAGGACGCGGCAATGAGGGTGGAGACGACTGCGACGTGGATGGCTCGGCGAATGTTCATGCGCGGGACCTTTCCTGAATGACGAGGAGCGAGCCTTCGTTCACCGACACGGTGGCCCGCTCCGCCACGAGCTCGTTACTGATACCGAGGCCCGACCCCGGAGTCAGCGAGCCGTCTGTGAGCTTCCAGCGCAACCCTTCGGTCGTGACACCGGTGGCGTCGCCACCGATCGCGAGCAGGGTGACCGTCTCACCGGGAGAACCGATGACGGCCACGGGTGAGGACCGCCTTGCCACGCGGACGGATGCGGTACCGACGTGCCAGACGACGTCGAGACCGGAATGCTCGTCCGAGGCCAGCGACAATGCGTTCGCCAACAGGTGATCGAGCCTTCCGCCCCCGCCACCGACGACCACGACTGTGCGATAGCCCGCGTCGCGAACGTGCCGCAACGCCAGCTCCCAATCGGTCATGTCCTTGTCGGCGGGGTGCCGCTCGACGGCTGCACCCGTCGCGACGGCGTCTGCGAGCTGGTCGGGGTCTGCTGAGTCGATGTCACCGACGATGACGTCGGGGACGACTCCGAGTCGCACGGCGTGACGGAGTCCGCCATCGGCGGCAACGACGTAGGTGACGTTCCCGACGTCGGGGAGGGGTTCCGGCATCTCAGCGCTCGCGAGAATCAGAGCCGGGGGCTGGCGTTCCGTGCTGTCGTCCACTCGCTTCCTCCGCTGGTGTTACCCAGATCAGGTTCCGCGGGTCGGCGGCGTGTGCGGACCCTTCGAGCAAGGCCCACAACGGCCGCCCTCTCAGCCCGGCATTCCGAGCTCCCCGGGGTGGGTTGTGCATCCCGAGTGTACCCGGTATGGGGTACCCGGCGGGATCACGTTCTTCATACCCGCACCCTGTCTCTCGAAATCTCTCCATTTCCCCCTTGACAGTGTGACATCATTATGACATCATCATGACATCACGACAGAGTCAGAAAGACACCAGGAGGGACAGATGTTGTGGTACAACAACCCCGAAGCGGTCCAGGCGATCCACGAAGGCGTGCGGGAACGTCACGTCGACATGGCCCGACGGCGGCGGCTGCTGCGACTCGTGGCGTCCGTCGACCACTCCGAGGCCTGAGCCCGACGAGGGGAGCACTGTGGAACTGAGCGGCGCCATCAGCGATTTCGAAGCCGCGATCGCCACCCAGCTCGAGCTGGTCGGCGACGACCCGGTCGTCGAGGAAGCGGGTGCGGCGTTGCTCGGCGCGCTCGAGCCCGCCTTGCGCTCTGCGCTCTTGTCCCTCGTCGAGCAGGCAGCCGAAGAGGTTGCGGCCCAGCTTCCCGACATCTCCGTCGATGTCGTCCTCAGCGAGGGCGAGCCGGATCTCGTCGTACGAGCCACCGATGCTCCCGTTGCAGTGAACACCGACGATCTCAGTGCGCGTCTCACCGTCCGTCTCCCGTCGACGCTCAAGGTCGAGCTGGAGGATGCGGCGGGCGAGCTCGGAGACTCCGTCAACACCTACGTCGTGAAGGCGCTCTCCTCGCGATCGTCCAAGAAGTGGAGCAAGCGCATCACGGAGACCTTCGAGACATGAGCACCCGGAAGGAGCGGTTGGAGGCCGGACCGGGCGTCCGCGTCGAGGCCGTGACCTACAGCGGCGACATCGTCGTCGAACGGGGACCGACCGGATTCGTGGACGTGGAAGTGCGCGGTGGTAACCCGGAGACGTACCGGATCGAGCAGCACGGCCACGTCGTATCGATCACACCGGAATCGCGCCGCGGCCGTACCCGCCGCTTCTCCTCCAGCAATCTCGTCCTCACCGTCCCCGAGGACGCGGAGCTGCGCCTCAAGACCGGTTCGGGAGACCTGTTCGCGCACGCACCGCTCGCCTCCGTCGAAGGATCGGTGGCCTCGGGCGACATCCACATCGGCACCGTGCTCGGAGACGCACACCTCAAGTCCGCGTCCGGGGACGTGTACCTCGACGAGTGCCGCGGCGACATACGCGTCAACAGCGCTTCTGGAGACGTCAGGCTCGGGATCATGGAAGGCCGGGTGGTCACGCACTCCGCCAGCGGAGACGTGTACGTCGATCGCGCCTGCTCCACCGTGACTACGAGGACGGCGAGCGGCGACGTGACGGTGCACGAACTCGCGGGCGACGGACTCGAGGGGAAGACCCTGTCGGGGAATGTCAGGGTCGGGATCCCGCCGCGGCGCATCGTCGATGTCGACCTCCAGAGCCTCTCCGGCGAGCTCAAGAACAACCTTCCGAGGTCCGCGGGGTCGAGCGGCGGAACGCGACGCACGCTGTCGATACGCCTCAAGACCGTGTCGGGGAACCTCTATCTCGACGGCGCCTGATTCGGGCTGCTCAGACCGCTCCTGCCGCAGCGGCGATCCAATCGTCCATGATCTGCCACTGGTCGTACAACCAGGCGACCCGCTCGGACCGCGTTCCGGGCACATCGGCCGCAGCGATCCTGCGGATCGACACCCGCACCGTGCGACGAAGGATGGCCCCCGACCAGAGGTCCGAGATGCGGGCAAACCCGCTGAGCCCGTCGTGCCCGCAAATCAGCACGTCGTGACCGGTGTCGAGGAGCTCCAGGACGCCCCCCGGCTTCGGGGGCATCAGGTGACGCAGACGTGATGCACGCTCCCACAGGTCGCTTCCTCTCGCTTCGAGACGCTCCAACGCCCTCCTCCTCCGCGACTCCGTGAACCGGGTCCCTTCCGGGTAGATGAGCACGCCTTCGTCGGGGCCGAGCCCGGCGCTGAGCGAACGAATCGCTTCCAGCTCGGCCCACGGGTCCTCGCTCTCACGGTCCACGAAGTAGTTGGGGAGTCGCTTGCCCCCGACGTCGAGCGCGGGAACCGAGAGCAGCTCCTTCTTGATGATCCAGCGCAGCCGGAGCCCCAGATCATCGGAGAGGAGCACCGCCGGGAGCAGGTTGTCCACGATGCTGGCGTGACGGAACAAGGCGATGACCGGCCCTGGTCGGGCGCCCTCGATCCCTTCGACCTGGAGGTCCAGAGCGAACAACGCCCTCACGGTGCGGAACAGCGTCCTCGCCCACCACGCCTGGACGGGCCAGGCCGCGGCGAGGAGCTTGTCGCGATCGGCGCGGGATCCGTTGCGCATCCAACCCCACAGGAGCCAGAGGATGCCCCAGAGCTCCGCTGCGAAGAACACCCAGGCGAAGATCACGAGCCGAACGGCCATCCAGGGCCGGCGTTGCACCAGCCAACGGACGAGGTCGACCAGGGCCGCAGCGGCGAGCATGGCCGGAAGGAGCACACTCAGGAGTGCGAACACCAGAATGCTCCGCGGGATCGTCACGAGCCTTCGCCGCACGACCGCGCTCCTCGGCTCCGTGTCCCAGGGTCTGCTGCTGCCGTTCATCGGCGGCACCATAGAGACGTCGCGACGACCGCTGGTACCGTTCGCGGGTGAGTGCATCCGTTTCGGGCTCGTCGCCGACCCCCTATCCGGACATCGGCGCCTGGCCGACCGGTGGTGAGGATCGACCGCTCGTCATAGGCATCGCGGGCGGGTCCGGGTCGGGGAAGACCACGATCGCGGCCGCCGTCGTCGAGACGGTCGGGGTCGATGTCGTCGCCCTCATCCAGCACGACGCGTACTACCGCGACCTCCCTCATCTCTCGCTCGAAGAGCGGACCAGGGTCAACTTCGACCACCCCGACTCGCTCGAGACCGATCTGTTGATCGAACACCTCACGTCGTTGCGCCAGGGGTTGCCGATCGAGCGGCCCGTCTACGACTTCTCGCAGCATCTGCGAACGGCGGAGACCGTCACGGTGGCTCCCGACCCTGTGGTCATCGTCGAGGGAATCCTCGTGCTCGCCGAACCAGACCTTCGCAAGCTGTTCGACCTCAAGATCTACATCGATGCGGACGGGGATCTGCGGGTGTTGCGGAGGTTGCGCAGGGATCTGGTGGAGCGTGGGAGGCGTGTCGACTCCGTCATGGAGCAGTATCTGTCCACGGTGCGGCCCATGCATCTCCAGTTCGTCGAGCCGTCGAAGCGCTATGCGGACATCATCGTGCCGGAGGGGTACAACACCGGTGCGGTGGCGACGATCACGTCGATGATTCGCGACTTCCTCGCTGTGCGCTGAGCAGGGGTTCCAGCTTCTCCACCAGTGCTTCGACGACGGGTCGCATCGCCATCGCGAAGATGGCGTGGCCCTCGGCCGAGGCGTGGAAACGATCGTCGGCGAACACCCGGAGATCGCCCTCGGAGAACGGTCGCCAGATGGGTCCCCAGGTCTCGCTCTTGGGGGCTCCGTAGCGATGCGCGACCCGTTGCAGGGCACGGTTGAACGATCGGCCGCGCACCCGCGCCCAAGCCCGGGGGATCTCGGGGAGGCGGGGGAGCGACCCGAGGTCGCCGATCCCGGAGAGGCCGATTGCTTCGACATCGGCGCTGAGCCGGCGCACGATCTCGCCGAGGTCGCGCTCGTAGGAGGCGACCGGCACCGCCCGCAGCGCGTCGTTCGCACCCACCGATATCAGGACCATGTGCGGCTCGAAGGCGAGCGCGGCCTCGATCTGGTCCCTGAGGATGTCCGCGGCCTTCGACCCGCCGATGGCCACCGATCGCAGCTCGACGAAGTAGCGGTCGGTGAGGTCGTGTGCCAGCCGCCGCGGCCAGCAGAGATCGAGGGGGTACACCCCGGGCGCCGTCATCGAGCTATCGCCCATCAGGACGATGCGAAGCCTGGGGTTCGCCGGGTTCCCGAGGTCCGCAGATGGATCCTGGTTCTGGAAACTGGGCAGATCGCGCCGATGGGCCGCGTGCATCACCTGCCCGGTGAGCACGGTGAAGCCGACGACACCCCGTTTCAGGAGTCGCCGCACGAGACCTGTCGTCGAAAGCCCCCGCTCGAGCATGGCGACTCGATGCTACCGAAGCCACCCGGCTCACAGAACGGGGAGGTCACAGAGAGAACCGGAACAAGATCACATCCCCGTCCATCACGAGGTAGTCCTTCCCCTCGAGGCGCCACCTTCCCGCTTCTCTGGCCCCCGCTTCCCCGTCATGCTCCACGAAGTCGTCAAATGCCACCACCTCAGCGCGTACGAAGCCACGCTCGAAGTCGGTGTGGACGAGCCCGGCGCATTGTGGTGCCGTCATGCCGGTGCGGAAGGGTCGGGCCCGCACCTCCTTGTCGTTCCACGTGAAGAACGTCTCGAGACCGAGGAGGCGGTAGGCGGCGCTCACCAGACGGTCCAGCCCCGCGTGAGTCTCGCCGATGGCCGCGAGGAACTCCACCTTCTCGTCCGTGTCGAGTTCCGCGATCTCGGCCTCGAATCTGCCTGCGATGGCGACGAGCTCTGCGCCTTGACCGGATGCGATGTCGGTCACGGCATCGAGATAGGGGTTCGAAGCGACACCCTCGTCTCCGACGTTCGCTACGTAGAGCATCGGTCGTGCGGTGAGCAGAAAGAGGTCGCGCACGACGGCTTCGTCCGCGGGGTCCAGACCCACGGAGTGGATCGCGGTGCCTCCGGACAACTCTGCCTCGATACGCTCCAGCGTGGCCACCGTGTGTGCCGCGCTCTTGTCGCCCGTTCTCGTGCGACGCCGTTGGCGCTCCAGGGCCCGCTCGACGGTCGCGAGATCGGCCAGGGCGAGCTCGGTGGCAACGATGTCGATGTCTCGCCGCGGGTCCACCGGGCCGGTGACGTGGGTCACGTCGGGATCGTCGAAGCACCGGACGACGTGCGCCACAGCGTCGACTTCGCGAATGTGCGACAGGAACTGGTTGCCGAGGCCCTCGCCCTGAGAGGCGCCTGCTACGAGACCGGCGATGTCGACGAACTCCATGACGGCAGGAATGACCTTCGGGGGGCGGACGATGGCGGCGATCGCATCGAGCCTGGGATCGGGCACAGCGGCGACCCCGACGTTGGGATCTATGGTCGCGAAGGGGTAGTTCGCGGCGACTGCGCCTGCACCGGTGAGAGCGTTGAACAGCGTCGACTTGCCGACGTTGGGGAGGCCGACGATGCCGCATTGGATGCCGATACCGGGCTCCGGGGGAGGGGTCGGGCCGGGATGGTAGCGACCGGCTTGAATGGCAGCGTGTCTCGATCCGCGGCCTGCACATGGACCTGAGCCGCCTCACGGCACTCGTCGAGTCCAGCGACCTCGATGAGCTCGTCCGATTCATCGATGGGCTCGTCGCGGCCCGGGAGTGGGACGGGCTCGTCACGGTACGCGACCGGTGCCGCGAAGCCGTAGAGCGCGGGAAGCAGGTCTGGGGCGCGGCCGAGTTCGCGGAGTATCGCATCGCGCTCGACGCCCCGGGTCCTCAGGCAGCTTCCGTCCTCAGACCGGGTGCGGGCAGGTTCGGCAACGGTCCGTTGTGGGAGGTGGCGGCCTCCACGCACACGTGGGCGGAGCTCGAGTCTGTCACGGATGCCGCGTTCCGGGCGCTTCTCGCGCACGAGCGCACGCTCCGTGGCGACGCCATCGACGATGCGGGCATCGACCGGCTCGTGGTCGACGCCCCGCTGGCGATCGCTCCGTGGGAGCCCCGCTACCCGGTGGCCGTCTACCGGTCAGACGGTGCCGACTTCCCGGAGGTCGACGTGCCGGACCTGGAGTGGATCGATCTCCCCGAACCGGCATCGCCGGTGGGACGCTCAGATGCCGCAGAGACCCTCCTCGATCTCGTGCAACCGTGGCTCGACGACTCCAGCGGCAGGGGGGAAGCGCTCGCCGTGGAGGGCACCGCGGAGGGTGCGATCCGCGCCCTGGGCCCGCACAGGGTGCGCGCGGTGGACGTCGACCTCGCGACCGCGATGGGCGTCATGTGCTGGGCGGGCGCCAGCGGCGGTGCCTACGGCAGGAGGAGAGGCACTCCGGTCGGCCGAGCCCTCGCATGGTGGACGATGGCGGTCCTGCTCGGGCTCGAGGAGGACTGGCCCATCTCCGGTGACGAGATGGGCGAGGAGGCCGCGGCGCTGCGATGGGTGGCGTGGGACCCGGGAGATGCGGGCGGGGGGTGGCGTCTCCACCTCGCCGTCGAGGATCCGGAAGAGGGCCTGGCGTGGGCCGTCAGCGCGGTGGACGCCAGGTAGGACCCTGCGGCGAAGGTACTGTTTGGCTGCCAGATAGAGGTCAGCCGTGGACTTTCGCCTGCTCGGCCCGCTCGAGGTCGTGAGCGACGGTATCGCAATCGAGATCCCTGCGCCCAAGCAGCGGTCGCTCCTCGGGTTGTTGCTGCTCCACGCCGGCGACGTCATCACGTCGGACCGGATCCTCGAGGAGCTGTGGGGTGACGATCAGCCCTCGAGCGGGGCGAGCGCCGTGCGCTTCCACATGTCGAAACTGCGAGATGCGCTCTTGCCGGACCGGCCGAAAGGCGACGACGGCATCATCGTGACCCGACCCCCCGGCTACCTGCTTCCCGGCGACGGCCACCACATCGACATCCACGATTTCGACCTGGGCGTGGAGCGGGCGAGGAGCATCCTGCAGACCGATCCCGGGCGAGCATCGGACCAGCTTCGCGAAGCGCTTGCGCTGTGGCGGGGGCGCGCCCTATCGGACTTCCAGTACGAGCAGTGGGCCCAGCCCGAGATCGCTCGCCTCGAGGAACTCCGGCTCGGTGCCGTCGAGGACCGTATCGATGCCGACCTGGCGATGGGCAGGCACGGGGACGTCACCGGTGAGCTGGAAGCGATGGTCGCCGAGCACCCGTTCCGGGAGCGGTTTGCGCGCCAGCTGATGCTTGCCCTGTATCGCGCCGGACGGCAGGCGGAGGCGTTGCGCGCCTACCAGCGGACGCGAGAGGCGCTCGTCGATCAACTCGGTGTGGAGCCCTCCCCGGATCTGCAACGAGTCGAGCAACGCATCCTCGACCAGGACGAGTCCCTGCTCGATGTCGTCGACTCGGCACCATCTCGCACCAGAGCCGTGCGCGGCTACGAGCTGCGACAGAAGGTCGACGAGGGACAGTTCGGGGTGATCTATCGCGGATACCAACCGGCCGTCGGTCGCGAGGTGGCCGTCAAGGTCATCAAGCCCGAGTACGCCAACCTCCCCGACTTCATCCGCCGCTTCGAGACCGAGGCACAGGTCGTGGCGCGGCTCGAGCACCCCCACATCATCCCGCTCTACGACTACTGGCGGGAGCCGGACGGCGCCTACCTCGTGATGCGGTGGCTCCGCGGCGGGAGCCTGGGGGACGCGCTCGCCCACGGCACGTGGAGCCTCCCCGCCACGGCGAGGCTCGCCGAGCAGATCGGAGCTGCGCTCGCCGTGGCGCATCGCGCCGGGGTCGTCCACCGCGACGTGAAGCCGGGGAACATCCTCCTCGACGCCGAGGGCAACGCCTACCTGTCGGACTTCGGGATCGCAAAGGATCTCGAGGGACGGGGCGACGCGAAGACCACCGGTGGCGTTCCGCTCGGGTCACCGGGCTACATGGCCCCGGAGCAGCTCTCCGGCGAG
>JBHHXA010000055.1:0-10550 GCA_046756805.1 Acidimicrobiia bacterium | reverse complement strand
CCCTAGTCCGACAGAGCCGGGCTGGCTCCCGACCTCGTGAGCTCGCTCATACGCCTCGAAGATCGTCGTCCGCTTGGCGTCAGGAATGCCCGCACCGTCGTCCTCGACCTGCACGGTGACCGTTGTCTCTTGGCACGCGATCCTGATGTCGATGCTGTCACCGCCGTAGCGGACCGCGTTCGTCAAGAGGTTGCGAACGATCTGCCGCACCCGCACCGGGTCCGCGTAGGCCCGCATCGCACCCGTCGGTGACGTCCGGATCCGATCTTCGGAGATCGCCAGCGATGTCAGGACGTGTTGGATCTCAGCCACGAGATCGACTTCCTGCATGTTCACGGAGACCTTGCCGATGTCTGCTCGGGCAGCAACGAGGAGGTCCTCGACGAGATCCTCCATCTCGCGGGCCTGATCGACGATGAGATCCACGAATTCGCGAATCTCCTCCGTCCCGAAGCGATCCCAGCCACCCTGGAGCTCCTGCGCCATACCGCCCACGACCGTGAGCGGGGTGCGCACCTCGTGGCTGATCGCAGCGATGAACTCGTCCTTCGACTTCACGAGCTGCTCCAGCCGGGCTAGTGCCTTGGCCCGCTCCGCGGCCGCTCCGAGCACACCGGCGAGCGCCTGGAGGAACGGGACGTCCTCGCCGCAGAATGTCCCACCACCTACGGCAACGATGACCCCGAACGATGAGCGCGGGCCCGGTATGACGACCGCACACCCGTCGGGCCGCATGGGAGCGCTGTGAGGGTCCTCCCCCGCCATGTCAAGAGCATTCGAGGCGAGGGCAAGGACGGGGAAAGGAACGGAGGATCCCGTGACGCCCGCCTTGGCGGACGGCATCAGACGGCCATCCGGCAGGACCTCGAGCACCCAGACGCCGTCGGCATCTAGGAACTCGGCGAGGATCTCGACCGCCCGCTCGATCGCGGCGGAGATGTCCGGGTTCTCGAGCGCGAGCCGGCCCAGATGGGCAACCGCCTCCTGGCGCGAAGCCGCCGTTTCGAGACGACGGGCCGCCGACCTGCGCTCGGTGATGTCGACGAGGGCTCCCTCGTACATCTCCCCATCGCCGGCGTCCACGATCCGCGAGGTGTCGCGCACCCACATCGCCGTGCCATCTCTCCGATAGAGCCGGTATTCGTCGTCGAGCGCGACACCCTCGCCGTCGAGCCTCGCCCGGAGGTTGTCCCGATCTTCCGGCACGACGTAGAGGTTGCGTGCATCGAGTCCGTTGAGCTGAGCGGGTGTCTGGTAGCCGAGGAGCTCGGCGAGGGCCTGGTTGCCGTCGAGGATCTCGCCCTCGAGACTCGTCCGGTACATGGCGATCGGCAGCATCTCGAAGAAGGTGCGGTAGCGATGCTCTGATCGCCGCAGCGCCTCTTCCGCCTCTCTGCGCTCGGTCATGTCCTGGAGCACGGCGAAGAACGTGAGCGGCTCATCGCCCGCACCTTCGAGGCAGGCAACGCTCACCATCACCCAGACGGTCGCGCCGGACGGAAGCGTGAGCTCGATCTCCCGGAGCAGCCGGCGTCGCTGGCTGTCCTCGGGGCTCTCCGCGGCCACGGCGGCGAACCGTTGCAGGTACGACCGATCGTCGGCAGTGAGCATTTCATACAGTGAGGTCCCCACCAGCTCGGATTCCGCCACGCCGAGCAACTCCGCAGCCGAGTCGTTGACCGCCACGACGTCGCCTTCGGCGGAGATGAGGACCGAGGCGGTGACCGGGCTCCGGAACACGGTGCGCATCTGATCCTCGGTGAGCCGCGCCCGCTCAAGCGCGTCGCGCTGGGCAGTCGAGAGCCAGCGGAACACCAGCGCGGACAGCGAGACGATCGCGATCTCTCCACCGGACGAGATGACGAGCGAGAAGGGCTCCGCGATCGTGGTGCCTTCTGGAACCCAAGGGAACCAGCCGCCCCTCTGCATGATCGAGATGGGGAGCTTTGCGACCTCGAACACGATGACGAGCGCCATGAGCATCCTCGTCGTACGCGTGGACCGCATGAGCGAGATAACCCCCACGGCCCACAGAACGAGGAGCAACGACACGATAGGTGCGTCCGGGAGCGACCACCAGATCGCAAACGCACCGGCGAGATCCGCGACGACCGCCAGCTCGATGCGCCTGCCGGGATCATCTCTTGCAGCGAGCAGTGGTGCCAGCACCGCCAGCGTGAATGCAACGAGCGCGGTGAGCCGTTCCAGGCGGTTTGCGATGGAGGCGACGAGCATGAGCGCGGCGACGGAGCCGTACAGGTACGTACGAAAGCGCAGCAACGTCTCCGCAAGTTGGGAGGCCGGTGCTGCCTGTTTCCAGGTGGCGACCGTCGCGGTCATAGGGGAGCTATCGGTCCGGCCGCAAAACGCCTTGAATCGCCGTGGACGGCGTTCCCGGGCTTGCGTCTTCCGACCCGGGTAACGTCGTCGTGGGAAGCGAGGGTGTCGCGGGCCATCGAGCCGGCGACCTCCCGGAAATGCGGACCCCGCAAGGCCCTCGGAGCGGTGCGGCGGCAGGAACGAAGACGAGAGGAACGGCCATGGAGGCAGCCCAGACGCAGAAGGTTGCGAACGTCGTGAACGAGTTCGTCCTCGAGCGCGCCGCAAAGCACCCCAACGAGACGGCATTGATCACCGCCGCGGACGGGACGAAGACCACGAGAGCGGATCTGGCGGAGAGCACCGGCCGCGCCGCCGCGGCCCTGGTCCACCTCGGAGTCAAGCCAGAGCAAAGGGTCATGCTCATCCTGACGGACACACCGACGTTCCTCGCGTTCTTCTGGGGCGCCATCTGGATCGGTGCCGTCCCGGTGGCAGCCTCGACGATGCTCACGAGCGACGATTACGCGTTCCTGCTGCGCGACTCACGAGCAACCACGGTCATCGTGTCCGAGGTGTTCCGGGATGTGATCACGGCCGCATTGGTCGACCAACCGCACGTGGACCGCGCCGTGATCGATGGCGACGAGGCGTCGCCGCCGTTCGAGACGGTGGCCACCGTTCTGACAGGCGCGGGGACGACACCGGACGTTTTCCCCGCCACCGAGGACGACGTGGCGTTCTGGTTGTACACCTCGGGAACAACCGGGTTCCCCAAGGGAGCGAAGCGGCGCCATGCCGATCTCCCTTTCCTCACCGACGTGTACGCACGCCGCATACTCGACATGCGCGAGACCGACGTGGTGCTCTCCGTGCCGAAGCTGTTCTTCGCCTACGGGCTGGGCAACAGCGGGTTCCTCCCCGCCGGCACCGGTGCTGCGACCGTGCTCCACCCGGGAAGGCCGGTCCCCGAGGAGATCGCAGAATTGGTGCGTCGGTACAAAGTCACGTTGTTCTTCGGAGTTCCTACGTTCTACGCGCAGCTGCTGAGCAGCGAAGTTCCCGGAGATGCCTTTTCGACGGTCCGCATCGGGATCTCGGCTGGTGAGCCGCTTCCGGAGGAGATCTACAACCGCTTCCTCGAACGATTCGGCGTGGAGCTCCTCGACGGTATCGGCACGACGGAGTTGGGCCACATCTTCATCAGCCAGCGCCTGGGTGAGCACCGACCCGGCGCCACCGGCTTCCCTGTGGACGGGTTCGACATCGAGGTCCGCGACCCCGAGGGGAACATTGCACCGCGAGGCGAGGCAGGCGCGCTGTGGGTCGGGGGAGAATCGGTGACGGTCGGATACTGGAACCGGACGGCGCGCAACCGTGCCGCGCTGCACGGCAGGTTCATGAAGACCGGCGACACCTACGTTCACAACGAGGACGGCACGCTGACGTATCTGGGGCGCGACGACGACATGCTCAAGGTGGGGGGCATCTGGGTCTCGCCGAGCGAGGTCGAGGCCTGCATCATCGAGATGGAAGACGTACTCATGGTCGCCGTCGTGGGCGCGCCCGACGATGAGGGGATGATCAAGCCGAGGGCGTTCGTGATCCCCGAACCAGGTGCTGCGACCGACCAACAGCCGGAGAGGGTGAAGGAGCATGTGCGATCGCGACTCGCTCCGTTCAAGTATCCGAGGTGGGTGGACATCGTCGACGAGTTGCCGCTGACCTCGACCGGGAAGGTCAAGCGCTACCTGCTCCGCCAGCGGGAGCACCAGACCTGACCCGGGTCCGATCGAACGGGGTGAACGTGTCGCGGGGACGCGGTACGGTGGCGCGATGCCTACCAGATACTTCACGCCCAAGCTGTTCGCCTTCCTCCGTGAGTTGGAGGAGAACAACGACAGGTCCTGGTTCAAGGCGAACCAGGACGCCTACGAGGAGTTCGTCCGTGAACCGGCTCTCGAATTCATCAACGACTTCGCCCAGCCGCTGCAGAAGATCTCCCCGCACTTCTCCGCGGATTCCCGAAAGTCGGGTGGTTCGCTGTTTCGCATCCAGCGTGACACCAGGTTCTCAAAGGACAAGACGCCGTACAAGACGAACAGCGGGATGCACTTTCGCCACGCATCGGCGAAGAATGCTCACGCACCAGGGTTCTACCTTCACCTCGAGCCGTCGGGATGCTTCATGGGCGTCGGTCTATGGCGCCCGGAGTCCAAGGTGGCGTACGCCATCAGGGCCCACATCGATGAGGACCAAACAGGCTGGAAGAAGGCGACGCGGTCCAAGCGCTTCACCGACGTGTACTCGCTCGGTGGTGATTCACTCGTAAGAGCACCCAGGGGATACGACGAGGATCATCCTCTCATCGGCGACCTGAAGCGCAAGGACTTCATGGCCTCGACAAGGCTCACCCAGAAACAGATCACCTCGGACCGGTTGATGGCGGATTTCACCGACAACTGCAAACGGGCGGCGCCACTCGTGAGCTTCTTGTGCGGCGCCGTCGACGTGCCGTTCTGACGAGTCACCGGCAGTCGCAGTCGGGTCGTTCCAGGTGAAGGAATCCGAGCCTCTCCGTTCGAGCCGCTACCGCACCTTCGACGGGGATGCTCGGCCTTCACGGATGTTCACGGCCGGGCCGAAACGCTCTGCCAGGTCCTTCAACCCGGCATCAAGCCCCGGCGGTGGCTCGACTCAGCTCTCCACCTTCGACGTTGCTTCGGTGCGGAGGCAGCTCGCGGCATATCCCCACCCTGGTTCTCCACGAGTCTGGTCTCGGACCCGTGAGGAATCCGGCAGAGACGGCGGGGTCGGTGTCGAAACCAGATCCGGTGGGCTGGCGCGACCTGATCGCACCCGCCATTCGCACGGTTCTTGTCAGTGCCGCGATGTACGGTGAAGGAGGTCCGTTGGGACACCGGCAGGACAAGTCCGATCACCTCCAAGCAGAGAGGAGGCAGAACCGTGAGGGACCCGACTTGGGCCGACACGGTCGTCGCAGCAGTCGTCATCTCTTGGGTGCTGTTCGTTGTGTTCGGCGGGCTCGCTGCTCTTGGGTGGCGGCTCGGTGGTCTCGCTTCGACGCACCCCGGTTCGTCGGCGGTCACCCGGGCGCAGCGAGAAGCTGCGCAGCGACGCAGCAAGGGCTCCAAACCCGACGCTGCTGCCTCGAGAGGAACGGTGCGGACCGGCGACTACCTTGTGTACGACGACCCGGACTCCGCCATGCAGGTTCTCGAAGATGATCGCGAGTGGCATCACGATCGAAGGCGCTGCGAAGGTCATATCGTGTGCCCGGAGTGCGGGACTCGATTGAGGTCCGCGACGCCCTGCCACACCGCTCCTCCGGAGGACGAATGAGAAGAGCGGGGTGACGGGGCCCAGGGGGCGTCTTCGTCGCCGTGTTGCTTCCTGCAGCAGGCTGTAGCAGCGACCACGGTGCCACGACAGCATCGACCGGTCTCGCACCCGCGACCGAGACGGAGACCGAGACGGAGACCGAGACCGAGACCGACCCCGAGCCCGCCGCACGCATCGCCGAGTTGGCGCCAAGAAGCCACGAGCTCTGTCAGGTGGTACGTCGACAGGTGGAGCCGATCCTTGGAGATGGCCACAACTGGCTCAATCCGCCTGGCAGCGCGACTCGAGGCCTTGTGGACGCCGCCAACGCCCTCCGGTCTGTGGCTGACGAACCGTAATCGCCGTCCTCGACGTGCTCCAGACGGATCCCGATAACGCAGCAGGCGCACCAACCTCGCAGTTCGAGGACTTCCGCATCAGCACGGCCCGACTCTCGAACATGCTCAACGAGCGATGCGGAACATCGCTTGGGCCCGTCACCATCTTCATAGGAGCCTGACGCAGATCACGTCGGACCGGTTCATGGAACGGCGCCAAGAACGGTAGGCGGGCGCCGCGGCGCTCGGGGCCTGCCTGTGCGGCGCCGTCGGCGTCGAGTTCTGACCGAGCGCCCTTCCGGCACGGCCCACAAGCGATCCAGACACCCGAAGCGGTGCCCGGCCGCCCGCTACCGTGGCCGGCGTGACCTGGAAGCCCGAGATCGAGGAGCTGGCACGACGACGTGCACTCGCCGCCCGGCTCGGTGGTCCGGAGCGAGTCGCCCGGCACCACAGCGCGGGCAAGCTGACCGTCCGCGAGCGCATCGAGTTGCTCGTCGACGAAGGAACGTTCGCCGAGATCGGGGGCGCGGCGGGGTTTGCCGAATACGGACCCGGCGGTGAGCTCGTCGGGTTCACCCCGACCAACTTCGTGTTCGGCGATGCCCGGATCGGCGGCCGCGACGTGGTCGTGGCAGGCGACGACTTCACAGTCAGGGGCGGGGCCGCAGACGCATCGATCTGGCAGAAGCTCGTCATGTCCGAGCAGAGGGCGCGACGACTCCGGGTCCCCGTCGTGCGTCTCGTGGACGGTTCAGGCGGGGGCGGGAGCGTCAAGTCGTACGAGGAGCTGGGTCGCACCTATGTGCCACCACTCCCCGGCTGGGGCGAGTCCGTGGACCTCATGAGCGAAATACCGGTGGTGGCTGCGGCCCTGGGGTCGGTGGCCGGACTCGGAGCGGCCAGGGTGGCCGCATCCCACCTCGCCATCATGGTCGAGGGAACGTCCCAGGTCTTCGTCGCCGGCCCTCCCGTCGTCGAGTACGCCACCCACGAAGCGGTCGACAAAGAGGAGCTGGGGGGCAGCGCGATCCACGGAGCGAACGGCACCGTAGACCTGGTCGTCCCTACCGAGCACGCAGCCTTCGAGGCGATCGAACGGTTCCTGTCGTTCCTTCCGTCGAACGCATGGGAGACGCCGCTCGCCACGGACACCACGGACCCGCCGGACCGTCGTGAGGAGGAGCTCCTCTCGATCATTCCGCGCAACCGGCGGCGCGTCTACGACGGCAGACAGCTGATCCGCCACGTGGTCGACGATGGCGAGTTCCTCGAACTCGGAGCAGGCTGGGGCAGAGCGACCATCACCGCACTGGCGCGGCTCGACGGCCATCCCGTCGGGATCCTCGGTGCCGACCCCCGGCACCTCGGGGGCGTGCTCACGGCAGACGGCTCTGAGAAGCTCCGCCGCTTCGTCGATCTGTGCGACACGTTCCACCTTCCGATCGTCTCGTTCGTCGACCAGCCGGGATTCGCCGTGGGCACCGATGCCGAAACGGAGGCGACCATCCGCCGCGGCGTCGGTGCGATTGCCGCGCTCTATCAGATTCGCGTCCCGTACTTCGCCGTGATTACGCGCAGGGCATTCGGCGTCGCCGGCGCCGCCCTGGTCGATTGCGCCCGGCCTCACTTCCGTGTCGCTTGGCCGAGCGGTGATTGGGGCTCGCTGCCTCTGGAGGGCGGGATCGAGGCCGCCTATCGACGCCGCCTGTCGGAAGCCGACGATCCCGACGCCCTGCGACAGGAGATCCTCGACGGGCTCGAGGCGGTGCGATCGCCCTTCCGAACCGCAGACGCCTTCGACATCGAGGACATCATCGATCCCAGGGACACCAGACCCACGCTTTGCCGTTGGGTCGGACAGGCCTACGCAGCGCTCGCCCATGAGCCGGGTCCCAGGATGAGGGGCTTCCGTCCTTGAGAGCCGCACACGGACCCGTCGGGCACGGGCTCCGGTCCTGCGGCACATCGGCGGCGTAGCCCGCCGGCCTCGTCAATCGAGGATCTGGAAGTCGATCCGGGCATCGGCGAACGAGCCCGAGCCCGATGCGCTTGCGGTGTACACGGCTGCTCGAGCCGGTTCCCGGGCCGCGTCGAGCGCGGCAACGAGGTCCGCGATCCGGGAGTCTCGCTGTATCAGTTCGTCGGAGACATCGACCGGCACACCAGGGCCTTCCTCGAGGCCGGCGATGATGGCGCGCTGCCGCTCGATCTCGCGGCGTAGAGCCTCGATCTCGGCGAACTGATCACCCACCGCGCCGTCCGCCTTGGAGACGGCGTCCTGCAGCTCTCCCTCGATCTCGACGTAGGCGGACACGAGACGAGCGTTCTCGCTCGCCACCGTTTCGGCACGACGCGTTGCGGCTGCGAGCAGTTCGCCCCGCGAGGCGTCGTCACGCGCCGGGTCGTGCACTACCCGGCGGGGAGCCGCCGTACGGCCGATGAGATAGCCCACCAGCGTCGCCGCCAGCATGAAGGCCCCGATCTCGGTGATGGCGTAGCTGACCCCTCGCATGCTTCAGCCTCCTGATCCACCGGGCCCGAGCAGGAACTCGACACGACGGTTCTGCGCCCTGCCCTCCTTACTCCCGTTGTCCGCGATTGGCCGGACCTCGCCGTGCCCCAGGGCATCGAGTCGACCGGGATCGACTCCCCGCTCGACGAGATACGTCCGTGCGGATTCGGCTCTGGCGACACTGAGCACGAGATTCGACTCGCTGCTGCCGACGGCGTCGGTGTGACCTTCGATCTGCATCGCCAGCGTCGGGTTCCGCACGAGGATGCCTGCCGCGATGTCCAACAGCGCCTGGAGCTCCGTCGTGAGCGTGGCGCTGCCCGATGCGAACGAGGCGCCGCTGCGCAACGTTCCCGTGATGACGTCGTCGACGATGTGGAGCTCCCACTGCGTGAACGGAGCGAACAGGGGGAGCGCAACAGGAAGCCGGTAGAGCGAGAACGTCTCACCGATCCCCTCCCGAACTTCGATATCGGCGATGACGACGCCCGGGCCATAGGCGGATTCCAAAGAATCCACGATCGCATCTGCGATCTCCGCGCCGGGCACGAGTCCGCTCACCACGACAGAGCCTTCCGCATCCGTCATGGCGTCGAAGACCGGTGGCTCGAGCTCCGTGACCGAGATCAACGGGAACACCTCGACGCTCTCCCCGAGCGCCGTGCCGACGGCGAGGGACAGCTGCGCGGCTCGCGCCCGGTCGGGCGCCGCTGCCACGAGGACCGCCCCGTGTTCGTCGAACCGGATCATCGCCGAGCTCACGATCGGTAGAACGGCAATGGCGCCCGGCGCTCCTTCCAGCCAGGGGGCGGGAGCGACGTTCTCGTCGACGACGAGGTCACTGTTGACGAAGGGTGCGTAGATCAGGTCGGCGACGCCCTCGATGCTCGATGCCACCTCTCTGCTGGAGATGAGTCCGCGGATCGAGAGGTTGCCCTGCTGGAGGGTCGCGGTGAGGTGAGCGTGCTCGGGCCCCTTGGCTCGGGCCACGACGGCGGCTGTCGTGGCGACCGGCGCCGAAGTCGGAACGGCAGCAGTCGCGGTCGGGACGGCCGGGTCTTCGAGCCGGGTTCCGGCGATGGGGGCATCGAACTCGGATGCGAACGCGATCGCCCGAACACCGCGGACATCGCGCAGGATCGCCGTGATCGCCCCCCGCATCTCAGGACGTTCGACCCCGAAGACGGTCGCATCGCGTCCCGCAACGATGACGCGACCCGGAACGTTGGCTGCCGCCAGCGCGGCGCCGGCACGTGCCTCGATGTCGCTCTCCTCATTCGCTACACCCCAGATCACGGCTGCAAGGACGAGTACGACCCCCGCCACGACGAGCAGGCCCCGCCGGGAGTCCGGCTCGCCTTCGTAGACGACCGTGATACGTCGCTGCTGAGAGCGTTCGTCCACCTATTCCCTTCCACCACTCAGAGTGGCCATTGTACACAGAAAGTAGTGGGCCGTGCCTTCGAATCGCCCATCGAAGTCGCCGGCGCCGAGTACCGTCACCCCATGCCCGTCCCTCCGATCGATGGCAACGCGGCCGCCACCGAACGGGCGATGGCGATCGAGCGGGTCGTGGTGCGTGAGATCGCCATGCAGCTCGTCGCACCCTTCGACACGGCCACTTCGACCACCAGGGACCGCCGCATCGTGCTGATCGAGATGCACGACGACGCCGGCCACACCGGCTGGGGAGAGTGCGTGGCCACGGAGACCGCGCACTACTCGCCGGAGACCGTCGACACCGCATGGGACATCATCACCGGCGTCCTCGCACCCCTCGCCTGCGACCGGCTTCACACCCGGATGACCGACCTCGGTTCTGCGATCGTTCGCTCCGCACCTGCGGCACCGATGGCGCGCGCCGCCATCGAGATGGCGGCGTGGGATCTCCTCGCACGGAGCAGCGCCGTCTCGCTCTCTTCGCTGCTCGGTGGTGTCCGTAGCGTCGTCGAGACCGGGGTCGTGCTCGGCATGCATGGGTCGCTCGACGATCTCGCTCGAAAAGTCATCATACGCAGATTCTGCTACCTTCCCCT
>JBHHXA010000054.1:0-10598 GCA_046756805.1 Acidimicrobiia bacterium | reverse complement strand
GCTTTGCGGCCGGACTGCTGCGCGAGTTCGGTGCTCTCGTCGGCGTCGAGCGCGGGGTTCGGGTCATCGGCCCCGGTTTCTCCCGCCAGCTCCTCCACGAGAGCCTGGCGACGGGCAGATACCGGAGCCTCGACCTCACCGCGCCTGCGCAACGGGTCGGTGACGCCGCATTGCTCTCTCGGCGGCTCGCAGAGCACCTCGCGACCACAGACGATCTCCTGGCCGCCGCACCCGAGAACGCCGGTCCCATCTGGGCGGCGCGTATCGAGCTCGCCGGTGTCGTCGAACGATACGAAACAGCGAAACGACGCACCGGCGTTGTCGACTACGGCGATCTGGTGCGGGATGCGTACCGAGTCGTAGCGACCTACCCGGACGTGCGGGATCGTATCCGATCCCGCTACCGGCTCCTGGTGCTCGATGAGTACCAGGACACGGACGCAGCCCAGCGCGCCTTCCTCCGGACCCTGTTCGGCGACGGCTTTGCAGTCACGGCCGTCGGTGACGAGGACCAGATGATCTACGAGTGGCGCGGAGCCTCGGTCGCCAACTTCCGCTCGTTTCCCACGGACTTCCCTCACACGGACGGAACGCCGGCGGGCACGCTGGCCTTGACCCTGAACCGCAGGTCGGGTCGCGTGATTCTCTCGGTCGCCAACACCATCCGGGGAGCGCTGCGATCCGACGCAGCGCTCACCCCACTTCGGCCCGTGCCCGGCGTCGATCCGGGGATCGTCGAGCTGCATCAGATGCGGACTGCCGACGAGGAAGCCGCCTGGGTGGCGACCGAGATCAGGCGCCACCACCTCGAAGACGGCGTCGACTGGAAGGACATGGCCGTCCTCTTTCGCAAGAACCGGCAGATCGCGCTGGTTCGCGACGCGCTCGAAGCTGAGGGTGTCCCGCTCGAGGTCGTCTCGCTCGGCGGGCTGCTCGACGTGCCCCAGGTCTGCGACCTCCACGCATGGCTGCGGGTCCTGGGTCGACCTCACGATTCGGCAGCCCTCGCGCGCATCCTCCTCGGAGGCAGGTACCGGCTGGGCTTTGCGGACCTGGCGCCCCTCGCGGCGTACGTGCGTGCCCGCCACAGCAGCAGGCCGGACGGGGACGGCCCTGCCTGGCCACTCATCGACGCGATCGACCGGCTCGGTCAGGTCGTAGGTCTCTCATTCGCAGCCCATTCGAGGCTGATCGATCTTGCCTCGGTGTTCAGACGCCTCCTGACGGATGCGCAAGCCCTGTCGCTCGCCGAACTGTGCACCCGCATCCTGGAGGAGACCCATGCGTGGGAGGAGATCGATGCCCTCGACGAGGCCGGGAGGCTGAGCGCTCGTCTCAACATGTACCGCTTCCTCGACGTAGCGCGGGAGTGGAGCCCTCTCGAAGGGAGGCCCTCGCTCGACGCGTTTCTCGGTTATCTCGACGCTCTCGTCGAAGAGCGCGCCGCGGAAGAGCTCGATGCGGCTCGCGTCTCGACCGCCGACGCGGTGTCGCTCTTGACCGTCCACAGGGCGAAGGGCCTCGAGTGGGACACCGTGTTCGTTCCCGCTGCGGCCTACTCGATCTTTCCAGCGTCACCGCTCGGGTACGACGACCCTGCCGACAAGCCGAGCTCCCTGCCACACGAACTGCGGCTCGACGCCCCACTTCCCTCGCCGGATCCGATCTCGGTCTCAGAACGTAAGAGCATGCGACGCGCCGCTCACGACGCCGGCGAGCGCCGGGCAGCATACGTCGCCGTCACCAGAGCCAGAAACCGCCTCGTGATCTCCACGGCCTGGTGGTACACCGCTCGCAAGAGCCGAGAGCCATCGGAGCTGTTCGAACTGGCGGCATCGACACCGGATGCGCAGATCGGCACCGTGACACCAGAGCCCGGCCCACCGCCCCTCCGGCTCGCGGCGGCCGCGACGGCCCCGCCCGACCCGCTCTTCGCAGACGGCTGGGAGGCAGCGATGCGGAATGCGATCCGCGACGACGCCTGGCTCGAGGCCTACGACGGCTTCGACGCTCGCGCATACCATGACGCGGTGGAACAGTTCGAGCTGATGCTCGGTTCGCTTCCCGAGGCACCGGAGGCGCCTCCCGAGCAGGCCGGTCCCGACGTGTCCGTCACGGGCCTCGTGACACTTGCCCAATGCCCCCGAAAGTTCGAATGGTCGGTGGTCGACCCGCTTCCACGCCGCCGCTCACGGTCGCAGCGGCGAGGCGTGGAGCTGCACCGGCGCATCGAGCTCCACAATCGCGGACAGGTTCCGTTCGCTGAGCTCAGCGACGGTCTCTACGACACACCCGACACCGACCCGGCGGCCGACGACGGCGCTGCCGGAGGCTTTGCGGCGTTCCGCGCCACGTCGTACGGGAGTGTGCGGCCACGGTGGACCGAGACACCCATAGACCTGCGGATCGGGTCGGGCCGGATCAGGGGCCGCATCGACGCCGTCTACGAAGACGAGGACGGCTCGTGGGAGATCGTCGATTTCAAGTCGGGGCGAAGAAGCGCAGATCCCGCACGTCACGTCCAGCTCCAGGCGTACGCGGTCGCCGCAGCCGACGGTGCACTCCACGCCCGTCCCCCAGAAGGCCTCCGCGTCAGTTTCGTGTATCTCGGGGGTGGACTCGCCGACGTCGAGACGGAACACGTCGATGATGCCTGGCTCGCCGGCGCTCGATCCACGCTCGAGGGCCTCCTCGACGACGCACGGCGGGACACCTACGAACCGGTGCCGGGCACGGCCTGCGGCTTCTGCGACTTCGCCGGCTTCTGCGAAGCAGGCTCCGCGTACTCGTCGCGACCCACGTAGAGGCGGTGGTGCCGATCTCCGCTACCTGACGGAGCCATCGCGGACGTCGATGACGAACGTGAGAGGCCCATCGTTGACCAGTTCCACCGCCATGAGCTCGCCGAACCTCCCGGAACCCACGTCGAGGTCCGCTTCCCTGAGTCGGGCGATGACCCGCTCGACGATCGGGCGAGCGACATCGGGATGTGCAGCACCGGTGAAGCTGGGCCGCCGGCCCTTGCGCACCGAGCCGTAGAGCGTGAACTGGCTCACGACCAGCACCGCTCCCCCGACGTCGTCGAGCGCCAGGTTCATCTTCCCCTCCACGTCGCCAAAGACGCGGAGTCCGGCGATCTTTGCCGCCAGCGCATCGGCATCTTGCTTCGAGTCGCCTTCGGTGACGCCCACGAGCACGAGGAGGCCGTGACCGATCTCAGAGACGATCGTCCCGGAAACCGACACGCTCGCCCTGCTCACTCTCTGGACAACGGCCCGCACGCCGGAAATGTACCGAAAGATCGCGGTCCCCTTACGGACCTCGAACGCGAGACGCCGATGCTCGTGGCATCGACCAGAGGAGCATCGCCATGCGCACACGTTTCGCCTCCAGCCTCGCAGCTCTCCTTGCTGCGCTCGCGCTCCCGGGCACGGCGGCCGCGGCGGAGACGGACGGCTCCGGGTCGGACACGGCCACCGGTGCCGGCACCGTGTGGGCCAAGGGCGCCGGCATCGCCACCATCGACGGTGGCGGAAAGGCGAAGATCGCGATCGACGGCGACGTGCTCATCGTCGATCGCGCCGGTGATGCCGACGTCCGGACCAGATCGCGGTCGCGGGATAAAGACGCACGCGGGGATCACCTCGACCAGCTCGCGGCGACGACGCGCTACGAGCTCTCCGGATTCCGCGGCGTCGTCGTCGTCACGGGCTCAGACTTCATCGTCGAGCTCGACGGCAGGATGGCCTTCCGCGCCGGCGGCAAGGGAACCGTGTACGTCAACGGCAGAGGCGCATGGCGGACCCGCCACGCCGGGGGCACGTGGAACGGGGCGCGGGTCGCCATCGGCGACCGAGCGTTGGCAGCCGCTTGACGAATCCCCCGTCACAACGCAAGCCCCAGCGCATCGAGGAACAACGTCACGATGAGACCGGCGATCATCACGCCGACTCCGATGAGCGGGATGGCCCGACGGCGCTTCACACCGAACACGACCGCGGCGAGAGATCCGGTCCAGGCTCCTGTGATCGGGAGCGGAATGGCCACGAACGTCACGAGCGCAAGGTCTCGCAACCGCTCGAACCGCCGTGCGTGATGCGTCTCCGTGCGCACCTGGAGCCGCACCAGCAACCGGTGCAGCCCCTCCCAGCGACGCTCCGTCCATTCCACGAAAGGGACGAAGAGCCAGAGGATCAGCGGGACGGGAATGACGTTGCCGAGCACGGACCACCAGTAGGCACTCCAGCGCGACATGTCGAAGAGTTGCTGGGCCACAGGGATGGCGCCCCGCAACTCGATGATGGGCGTCATGGCGAGCAGCACGACGAGCAAGGGCTCGGGAAGAGGCAGATCCCGCACCCAGTCTGTCAAGGAATCGCGCACTCACCCTCCTGGAGAATCCCGGCGTTACGTGGCCGCGGGCCGGGCTCACGACCCGGCCCCGACCGGGAACGATGTTCGCATCCGACGCGCCGGACTCCTGGATTTCGACAGAGCCGCGTCACAGGTCGTCGGTGACGGCCGTCTCGGGCTCGTCGAGCGGTGGTGCGAGGAGGCGAAACACGATGGGCGAGAAGATCGCAGTGACGCCGACGAGCAGGATCGCACCGGCGACGAACCCCTCGTCGAGCAGTCCGAGCTCGAGCCCGAGGTAGACCAGGGCGATGATCACGCTGAGTTGCCCTGCGAGGAGCACCTCGGCTGCGAGCGATGCTCGTAGCGAGTGGCCTCTTGTCGTCATCAACAGCGCGGGCAACAGCTTGACCGCGATGGCGACGCCGATGAGCGCAGCGGCGCGGCCCAGCACCGACGGGTCGGACAACTCGCCGAGCGGAAACTCGATCCCCACGTTGATGAAGAACACGGGGATGAAGAAGCCGTAGGAGAAGGCGTTGAGGCGCGCCTCGAGATCCCCGCTGTCACGAAACACGAAAGAGAACATCGCACCGGCGAGAAAGGCGCCGAGAATCCCTTCCACATCGAGGGCCAGAGAAACACCCACGAAGACGAACAAGAGCGCCAGGCTGGCGCGGATACCCATCTCATCGGGATCGTGCGACGCGAAGAGCCGCTCGAAGCGCTCCGGGAACCACCACGCCGCCCTGCGCAACAACAACAGCGAGGCGCCCATGACGAGGAAGAGCGCAGGCACTTCGAGCAGCTTGGGCCCGAACCCGGATACGACGAACACGCCGAACACGACGATCGCCACGGCGGAGAGAAACTCGGCGATCACCGCCGTCACGATGGTGAGCTGGCCCAGCGACGTACCGGTGCGACCGGTCGCCCGCAACGCAGGTATCACGATTCCGAGCGAGGCAGCAGACGTGAGGAGCGTGAGGAAGAACCGCTGCTCAGTCGAGGTGGTTTCGAGCAATCCGAAGCCCAGCCACGCCGCGGCCACGATCAACCCATAGATCGCGAGACCGGTCAGGACGGGAGCGGACCCGCGACGCTCGAGACGCGAGAAGTCGACCTCGAATCCGGCGAGGAACATGAGGAGCAGCAACCCCAGCTCGGCGAGCAGCTCGATGAACCGCGCATCGGCAGAGGCGTGCTCGATGAGATCGAGCAGTTCGGGACCGAGCACCAGGCCATAGAGGATCTCGAGGACGACCGCCGGAAGCCGGAGCCGCCGCGCCACGATGGGCAGGAGGAACGCACCCGCACCGATGAGCACGAAGCCGCCGGAAGAAGGTAGCAACGTGGCAGGGTCGGATGCGGCGGCGAGCACCGGACTCATCGGCTGGTGGGGACGAGCAACACCGATGATCGGACCCGCGGGAGGAGATGGCCGGTGATACCGGGGAAGAGCGGACGCACCGGGAGGTCGGGCAGCGCGAGCACCAGCAGCCCTGCGGTAGAGGCGAACTCCTCGAGGATGCGGACCGGGTTCCCCCTGCGCAGCCTTCGCGTCACCGTGACGCCCTGCACCGCGGCCTCCTCGCGCAGCCAGGCGGCTGCCCGGCGCGCCTCATCTACAGCACCAGCGCTTCCCACGAACGCCGGAGGCACGGCAGAGACGCCGACCAGGGAGGCGCCGGAGGTCTTGGCGAGATCGATCGCAGCCCGCCCTGCGGGCTCACCGGCCTCCGTTCGCCGCGCAGGGACGACGATCGACGCATACGGGTGCTGCGCCCGACACAACAGCAGGGGGATCTCGAGTTCACCGTACGCGGACACGAGCCGCGAGGCGCGTCGCCTCCCCCAAAGCCGCCGTCCCTCGGGGGCGGGCAGCGCAACGAGCCCTATGCTCTCGCTCCTCGCGAGATCGAGCAGAGCCACACGCAGATCGCCCGTCACCGGTCTTGATTCGATCTCCACGCCGTCCGACCGAGCCTCAATGGCCGCGAGCAACTGGTTGATCGCCCTGGCCTTCTCCTCGTCTCGCTCTGCAGCCGGATCGCGGTGGACGACCGAGAGTGCCTCAGCACGGGAATTACGGACGATCGAGATCGCCTCGGCAACGGTGCGCTCGACATCGTCGTCCGATTCGAGCACGACGGCGGCCTTCCTGCCGAAGTTGAGGGGAAAGCGGGACTCACCGCCGGTGAACGTCTGGACGATGGTGGCAAAGTCCGATGCCGCCCCGACGACGGTGACCCTGTCGCCCGCCTCGAGTGACGTCGGTCCCTTGGGGATGATGAGGTCGCCGTCTCTGAGGACGGCTGCCACCACCCACGTCTCTGAGTGCAGCTGCCGGAGCCGCTTGCCTCGCACCGGGGAGTCGGGCGAGATGTGGAACTCGATGGCCTCGGCCTTCCCTTGAGCAAAGGTCGTGGAAGCGACCCGCCGCGGCTCGAGCAACACCTCGACCTGGCGGGCCGTCAGAGAGTCGGAGGCGAAGACCGGCACGTCGAGCGCCCGGTACTCGGCTACCCGGTCCGGGTCGGCCGCCGTCGCCACGACCCTCATGACACCCAGCTCCCTGGCGATCCTGACGGCTTCGAGGTTCAGGTCGTCGTCGGGTGTGGCCGCGACGAGAGCGTCCGCCTCCTCGAGACCGGCGCGCCGCAGCACCAGCCCACTCGAACCGTCGCCGCGCAGCGGGATCACTTCGCGGATCAGGCCAACGGACTCGAGGGACTCGCCGTCCATGTCCACCACGACGACGTCCCACCGATCGCCGAGTCTCCTCAAGAGCTCGCGGGTCGTCCCTCCCGCACCCACGACAATCGCCTTCACGGAACCTCCTGCTGGGCGGTCGCGGGGCGCATTATCGCCGCTGCCGCAACGCCGCGGCGAGCGATCTCAGCCATTGACGGCGGGGATGACCTCCCGCCCATACGACTCGAGCGTCGACTCCCGCGCGTCGTGCATCAGGTACACGCCGAACTGATCGACACCCATGTCCTTGAGCAGCCCGAGCTTCTCGATGTGGTCATCCGCGGTGCCGAGCACGCAAAAGCGATCGATGATCTCGTCGGGCACGAAATCGGTCGATGGGTTCCCCGCCTTGCCGTGGTGGTCGTAGTCGTAGCCCTCCCTGGCCCGGATGTAGTCGACGAGCGCCCTGGGGAGGGTTGCCTCATCGTGGCCGTAGCGCTTGACGAGGTCGTGTACATGATTCCCCACCATGCCCCCGAACCAGCGCAGCTGGTCCCTTTGATCAGCGAGATCGTCCCCGACATACGCCGGTGCCACGACGCAGATCGAGATGTCATCGGGGTCCCTGCCCGCATCGAGCGCAGCGGACCGCACCGCGCTCATCGTCCACTCCAGGATCTGCGGGTCCGCCAGCTGGAGGATGAACCCGTCGGCATGCCGCCCCACGGTCGCCAGCGCCTTGGGCCCATACCCCGCGGCCCACATCGGCAGATCCCAGCCGCCTTCCGCCCAGGGGATGGAGAGGGTCTTGCCGTTGTATTCCACCTCGCCGCCTGCGACGAGCGTCTTGATCGTGTCCATTGCCTCGACCATCGTGGCCAGGGTGGTCGGAGTCCGGCCGATGTACCGAAGCGCGGAGTCGCCGCGACCCATGCCGCAGATCGTCCTCCCGCCGGACATCTCGTTCAGCGTGGCGAAGAGCGATGCCAGCACCGTCCAGTCCCGGGTCCCGGGGTTGGTCACCATCGGTCCGACGACCATCGACTCGGTGGCGGCGAGCATCCGGGCGAAGATCACGAACGGCTCCTGCCACAGCACGTGCGAATCGAACGTCCAGCCGTGGGAGAAGCCGTTGCGCTCCGCCTGGACGGCCAGTTCGACGACCTTCGAGGCGGGTGGGTCGGTCTGGAGGACGACGCCGAAGTCCATGGTCGTCAGCCCCTCGACCTGACGTGGCGGTGTGGCGAGGCGCAGTGTTCAGCCATGCTGTGGGAAGCCGAGGTCGACGCCTCGGTGGATCGGATCCGGCCACCGACTGATGACCACCTTCTGCCTCGTGTAGAAGTGGACGCCTTCGGGGCCGTAGATGGCGTGTGAGCCGAAGATCGAGTCCTTCCAACCACCGAACGAGTAGAACGACAGCGGCACGGGGATCGGCACGTTGACACCGACCATCCCCACCTGGATCTCGTTCTGGAACTTGCGGGCCGCGCCGCCGTCGTTGGTGAACACGGCGGTCCCGTTGCCGTACTGGTTTTCGTTGATGAGCTTGATCGCGTCCTCATAGTGATCGACACGCACGGTGGACAGCACGGGGCCGAAGATCTCGTCCCGGTAGATCGCCATGTCCGGTGTGACATGATCGAACAACGTGGCGCCGAGGAAGAACCCGTCCTCGTGACCATCGATCTCGAGCCCGCGACCGTCTGCAAGGAGGGTGGCGCCCTCCGAGACACCGGTGTCGATGTAGCCCGCGACCTTCGTCCGGTGCTCTGCGGTGACGAGGGGGCCCATCTGCGCCCCCTCCTGGTCCCCGGGAGCGATCTTCAGATCGGCGATCCGCTCGGCGACCTTGGGGAGGAGCCGATCCGCGGCGTCCCCGACGGTGACGACCACCGAGATCGCCATGCACCGCTCACCTGCAGAGCCATAGCCCGCAGAAACCGCGGAGTCGGCGGCCAGATCCATGTCGGCGTCGGGGAGGACGATCATGTGGTTCTTGGCACCGCCGAGTGCTTGCACCCGCTTGCCGTTCGCCGTGCCCTTCTCGTAGATGTACTTCGCGATCGGCGTCGACCCGACGAACGACACGGCTGCGACGTCGGGGTGGTCGAGCAACGCGTCCACCGCGACCTTGTCGCCGTGGACGATGTTGAAGACACCGTCGGGCAACCCGGCTTCTGCAAGCAACTCCGCCGAGAGCTGTGAAGGCGTCGGGTCCTTCTCCGACGGCTTGAGCACGAACGTGTTCCCGCATGCAATGGCGATCGGGTACATCCACATGGGCACCATGGCCGGGAAGTTGAACGGCGTGATGCCGGCCACGACACCGAGCGGTTGCCGGATCGTGTACGTGTCGACGCTGGTCGACACCTGCTCTGAGTAATCGCCTTTGAGCAGGTGCGCGATGTTGCAGGCGAACTCGATCACCTCGAGACCGCGTTGCACCTCACCGAGCGCGTCGTCGAGCGTCTTGCCGTGCTCCGCGGTCAAGGCCCGCGCCAGATCCAGCCGGTGGGCCGCGACGAGCTCCCTGAAGGCGAACATGACGTTTTGGCGCCGCGTCAGAGCCGAGTTGCCCCAGGTCTCGAACGCGGCGCGCGCCGTCTCGACTGCGAGAGCGACATCGTCCGAACCGGCAAACGCGACCTCGGCCGTCTGCTTGCCCGTTGCCGGGTTGTAGACGGGGCCGGTTCGCTGCGGGGTCGCTGCGGCCGTCTCGCCGTTGATCCAGTGATTGATGAGTCTCATGGCGTCTCCGTTGTGCCCGTGGAAACGGATCTCAGATGAGACCCATGGTCGTGCCTCGCCGCAGATAGCGGCCGTCACCCTTGGTGCCCACGTAGGCGTCGTTCGCGATGACGACCTTGCCCCGGGACAGCACCGTGTCGGGCTTGCCGGTGATCTCCATGCCGTCGAAGGCCGTGTAGTCGACGTTCATGTGGATGGTGTCTGCGGTGTACGTGAACGAGACGTTGGGGTCGTACACGACGATGTCCGCATCGGCGCCCACCGCGACGTTCCCCTTCTTGGGGTACATGCCGAACATCTTCGCCGGCGTGGTGCAACAGATGTCCACCCAGCGGTTGAGGCTGATCCGGCCGTCTACGACGCCTCCTTGGTACATCGTGTTGAGCCGCTCTTCGACACCGGGAAGCCCGTTCGGGATGAGCGTGAAGTTGCCTTCGCCGAGCCGCTTCTGTCTTCCCATGATCGCGTCGTCCTCGTAGAAGAACCCGGCGTGATCCGTGGAGACGATCTGAAGATCGCCACGGGCGAGCGCGTTCCACAGGTACTCCTGATGGCCCTCGGACCGGGGCCGGATCGGCGTCGAGCACACGTACTTGGCGCCCTCGAATCCCGGGAGGGCCACATGGTCTTCCCACGACAGGAAGAGGTACTGCGGACATGTCTCACCGAACACGTTGAGCCCGAGATCACGCGCCCTCGTCAGCTCGGCGACCGCCTCCTTTGCCGACATGTGCACGATGTAGAGCGGCGTGCCGGCCAGGGTCGCCAGAGTGATCGCCCGATGCACCGCTTCAGACTCG
>JBHHXA010000053.1:0-10854 GCA_046756805.1 Acidimicrobiia bacterium | reverse complement strand
GCTCCCGATCACTCGCAGCAGGGGACGGGATCGTGCGGGCACTGCCCATCAGCCGATGGGAGAGCCCTCAGCGCCCGTGTACCGGGCACGGAGCAGCCTGCGCATCACCTTGTGCGATGCCGTGCGCGGCAGCGCACCGACCGCCACGACCTCATGGATCTTGAACAAGGGATTGAGCGTCTGACGGATCGCAGCCTGCATCTCCTGCCGCCACGCATCCAGATTCGGCTCGATTCCCGGTGCGGCTACGGCAAAGACGACCAGGCGCTCCGGGCCTCCACCGGGGGGAGGCGCTGCCACCGCTGCTGCCTCTGCGAGACCGGGGACGTCGCGGATGCTGCGCTCCAGCTCAGCCGAGCTCACCTTGATGCCACCGAGGTTCATCGTGTCGTCGATGCGGCCCTGTGCCCGGTAGTAGCCGTCGGCAACCCGCTCGATGTGGTCGCCGTGTCTGCGCAGTGTCTCGGTGGTGCGGGGTGTGCCGGCGTAATACACGTCGTGATGGTCGCGGTTGAGCAGCTCGCGTGACAGCCCGATCGAAGGAGGGACGAGGAACAGCTCCCCGCTCGTCGTCGGGGCGCCGCCCTCGTCGAGGATTCTGAGATCGAGACCCAACGCGGGCGTGGAGAACATCGATGGCACGGCGGGCTGGACCATCGATCCGCACAGATACCCGCCGCCCACTTCTGTGCCTCCGATGTACTCGAGCACGGGTTTTGGACCGGAGAACGTCATGAGCCACGTCATGTCCTCCGGGCTGGATGCCTCTCCGGTCGAGCTGAACCGGGTCACGCGGGACCAGTCCAGCCCGTCGAGACATCCGGTTGCCCGCCACGTCGCCACCAGGCTCGGGACGACGCCGAGCATGGTGACGCCCGCACCGGCGACGAACCGGCCGAACGCCGCATCCGTCGGCTGGTCATCGTGGACAGCGAAAGCAGCGCCGTTGAGCATCGCGGCGTAGATGAGCCATGGACCCATCATCCAGCCCAGGTTCGTCGGCCAGGCGAGGGTGTCGTCCGGGTGCACGTCCTGGTGGAAGTGCGCATCCATCGCGGCCTTCAGGGGCGTGAGCTGTGACCACGGAATCGCCTTGGGCTCCCCGGTCGTACCCGAGGAGAACAGGACGTTCGTGGTCGCATCCGGTTCCGCGATATGGCACTCGAACTCGTCGTCGGCCGCGAGGAACTCGTCCCATCGGATCGACCCGTCGTCGAGCGGCACGTCTCCGCCGGTGTCGACCACGATCGCCCGCGATGCGCCCGCCGCGACGACCTTCCGGTACATCGGCAGCTCCCTGCCACCGCGCACCATCCGATCCTGGGTGACGACCAGGTCGGCCCCCGTGATACGGAGCCTCGTCGCGATCTCGTCCGGGGCGAACGAGTCGGCGATCGACACCACGACCGCTCCCGCGGCAACCGTTCCGAGGTATGCCACGACGGCCTCCACGTTCATCGGCATGGCGATCGCCACCGGATCCCCCGGCGCCACACCGATCCCGGCGAGACCGTTGGCGAAACGGGCGACGAGCCGTTGCAGCTCGCCGTAGGTGAAGCGCTCCATCTCACCGTGACGGCGGGCAACGAGCGCCGCCCTCTCGGGATCATGACGGAAGCAACTCTCCACGATGTTGAGCCGGGCGCCGGGCAGCCACTGCGGAAACTCGGGGGACCCCGCCCTGCCCAGGACCTCGTCCGGGCGTGACCGAAACACGATCCCGAGTCGATCGATCACGAGCCCCCAGAAGTCGGCGCGCCGCGCGACGGACCAACGATGCAGCTCGCCCACCCCTTCGAGTTCCAGATGGTCGGCGACCGCCGTGATGTTTGCGTGCGCAACGGCTGCGTCATCGGGGACCCACACCGGCTCTCCGTGTGCGTAATCGGCGTCGGCCACATCCCTCCTCGGTGCGATCGAGCAGAGGCTACCGCCGGTCGCTATCCGGGGGTCGCTGGACGTCCCATTTGCGGTCCGTGGGAGCCGACTGGAGACTCACCGCCCATGGCGCACAGGAGCATGCCGGGCTGGTGGGGGTCGAGGGGGCACATCGTCTTCACGATGGTCGTGTTCATCGTGCTCGCCTCGCTGGACAACGCGGCGCTCGCCCTGTTCCCTGCCATGGTCAAACCCGTCGCCGAGACGCTTCGGACATCCGACCAGGCGATCGGCTTCATGACGGGAAGCTCCCTGCTCGTGACGGCCGTTACCGCCGTGGCCTGGGGATTCTGGGGGGACCGGTCGAGCCGGAAGCGGCTGTTGCTCGCCGGGACCGTGATCTGGGTCATCGGCGTGTATCTCAGCTCTCGCGTGGGCGGCTTCGGTCATCTCTTCCTCTGGCAGCTCGTCACCGCCATCGGGCTCGGCAGCATCGCATCCGTTGGCTTCTCGGTGATCAGCGATTTCGTGGCCCCCGCACGACGCGGCCTTGCGATGAGCTTCTGGGGGTTGAGCCAGGGTGTGGGTGGTCTCGCCGGGGGTCTCATTGCAAGTCAGCTCGGAGCGGGCGACTTCAGGCGTCCCCTCGTCGTCCTCGCAGCAGCGGGCGGCCTCTTCGCCCTGCTCTATCTCGTCACCTACGAAGCGCCCCGCGGCTACAGCGAGCCCGAGTTGCGCGAGCTCCGCGCCGCCGGCGAGGACTACGACCACCGCATCGATCTCGACCAGGTCCCGAGCTTGCTCACGCGACGGACGAACCGGTG
Source organism: Acidimicrobiia bacterium (assembly GCA_046756805.1). GTDB lineage: Bacteria > Actinomycetota > Acidimicrobiia > Spongiisociales > UBA5794 > CAMYMC01. The sequence goes on along the minus strand of JBHHXA010000053.1, from coordinate 8,152 downwards.
GCTCATCCTCCAGGGGCTCACCGCCCAGTTCGCCTACGGCTCACTGATCTGGGTGCCTCTCCTGTACACGGAGAAGATCATCGCCGAGGGGTACGACACGGCCACCGCCACCAAGGTCGGGGGCCTGTTTGGTGCGATCTTCCAACTCGGAGGGCTGTTCTCGATCCTCGCCGGCTGGCTCGGCGACCGCATGCAGCAACGGTCGAAATCGGGCAGGGCGGTCATCTCGGCAGTGGGCATCCTCGGCGCCATACCCTTCTTCCTCGCCTTCTTCTTCATCCCGCTGCGGGGGCTCGAGGTGACGAACGGCGCAGGCACCGCGACGCTGCTGCCGGAGGTCCTGTCGAGCATCGTCACGAACGGGTGGGTGGCGGCGGCATTCCTCACGTCGCTGGCGGCCCTCGCCTTCACCAGCGCCGATTCGCCGAACTGGTTCGCCCTCATCTCCGACGTGAACCTCCCGGAACACCGCGGCACCGTGTTCGGGCTGGGCAACTTGGCGAACGGAGTCGGAAGGGCATCCGGCAACGGTCTCGTGAGCGCGTTGGCGAACAGCATCGAACGCGCCTTCCCTCCCCCGCTCAACTGGGCCGTCGGTCTCGCCGGCTTCCAGCTCTTCTTCTTACCGACCGGGTGGATGTACGCCAAGGCTGCCGGCACCGCACCGGGGGACATAGACGACGTCACGGCGGTGCTCCACGAACGAGCCCGGATCGACCGTGGAGTGCCCGGATCGCGAAAGCACCCTCGCTAGGCTCCAGGCCGAACTCGGCCAGACTGGAGTCAAGGGAATGAAAGCCGCTCTCATCATCTTCGGCGTGCTCGCGGCCATCGTCGGCGCGGCCACCGCGCTGTTCACGCTTGGCGAAGCAGCCGCCATCATCGTCTTCATCGTCGTGCTCGGCGGTGCGATCTACGGTCTCTTTGCAGCTCCCGGGGTGCGCAAGGCGCTCCTCGCGGGTGTGCTCGTCATCTTCGTGGGTGCGCTCGCCTTCGTCGGGATCGGCGTGGTGACGCTCATCCAGGCATTCACCGACACCGACGGGCCTGTGGAGGCTGCCGATCCGGTTGCGCTCGCTTCGGCGCAGGCCAAGGTCGACGAGGTCACAGACTCGGCCGCGTTCCGCCTCGAGCTGTTCGAGGACGAGATGACGGCATACGTCCTCAACGGCCTCACCGGCGAGGGTGACAACCCCATCGGCGGCATCACCCTCGACGTAGTCGACGCCGAATCCCCGGACGAGCAGGGTCTGCTCACGTTCGAGGCTCGTTTCAAGAGCGGCGGCTCAACGGCAGACGGCGCCGTGTCGGCGTTGCTCGAGAACGGCGCGGTCTCCGTCCAGGTCGTAGATGTCGGGATCGGCGCCTTCAACCTCCCCGGGATCGCAGAGGGAGCGCTCGAGGACCTCGTCGAGCGTCTCGCCGACTTCAACACCGTTCTGGAGGAGAGCAGGGCCGACGTACAGGCGATCACCATCGGCGACGACAAGATCGTGATCGTTGGAACCCAGGCCAGCACGGACCTCATCACCGCGGACGCGTTCCTCACGGGGCTCGCCTCCCAGGCGGCATCGGCGATCGATGCCGTCGATCCCCCGCCGGAGCGGCTCGGACCGGGCGTCGTGAACTCGACCTCCGAGGGCAGCGCTCCCTTCTACGTCGCGCTCGGGGACTCGCTCGCGGCCAACGTCGGCGTCGACCAGGCCCGCGACGGCTACGTGTCCCGGTTCCACAACCAGCTCCAGGAGCGCGACGGCCGCAGCTACGGCCTGAGGAACTTCGGCATCTCCGGCGAGACGACGGGCACGATGATCCGCTCCGGCCAGCTCGACGATGCGGTCGATTTCATGAGCGCCAACGACGTTGCGTACGTGACGATCGACATCGGTGCCAACAACCTGCTGGGGCACCTCGGATCCGATGATTGCTCGGAGTCGCTGTCCGATGCCGCTTGTTCCGAGCGGTTGGCGACTGCGTTCGGCGGCTACGACGACGATCTCGCGCTCATCCTGGAGCGGATCGAAGAGACGGCGCCTGACGCACGTGTCATCTTCATGCAGGCGTACAACCCCTTCAGCCTCGGATTCGGGACGGGTCTCGAAGCGGAGTCCGATCGGGTGCTCAGCGACTTCAACGAGATCGCAGCCGGGGTCGCACGCGACCACAACGCGATCGTCGCGGATGCGTTCACACCGATGGCACGCACCGCCGGGGCGACGACTCACATGCTCGACGCGACACCGGACATCCACCCGGTGCCGATCGGGTTCGACATCCTCGCCGGGGCCATCCTCGACGCGCTCGTCGCCGCGGGCTGAGCTCAGCAGACGTAGCGGGGCGGGACGGCGTGCTGTTTCGCGTCGTCGTCACGACCAGCCGTCCCCGACCCACTCGAAGTGGCCGGGGTCGGGCTGGACCCACTCGTGCCCCGAGGTGATCCCGGCGTCGGACATCGCCGTGAGCAAGGCCGGGTGCACGGGTGAGCCCTGGCCTCCGTCGAGGGTGTTGCCGAAGTTGATGTCCGCCGCAACTCCCCACGCATGCCTGCTGAGACCGCGGCGATCGGTGATCCAACGCGGGTTCCAGCAGCCGAGAAAGGACCGGGCGTCGATCGCATCTCCTGCACCCGCGTCCTCGAGTGCCCCGAGCACTCCGCCGAGGACCTCGGCAAACTGCCTATGGCATTTCACCCGTCCGAGCAATGGCAGGTCGGTCTCGACGATGTGGGCCGCCTCCCACACCGGATCGATCTCGATTCCCCTCCCGCGGCCCTCGCGGTAGGCGAACTCCCCGAACTCCAGCTTGATGTGGCTCTGGGGACGGACCGAGTCCGCATGCCGGGCGAGCGGCGTGTCGCCCACGGTGAGGACCTGGAGAGGCGTATGGATCCCGAGCGCGGCCTCCAGCCCGGACCGCAGCGCCTCCGGTGACAGACTGCCCTGCACCAGCGCGTAGCGTGGTGTCAGCCGGTCTCGGGCCAGGAGGTCGCCATCAACGGTCAGCACCTCAGCGGCCCCCAACATCGTGTCGGGCAGAACGGCCTCGACCGTCGCTGTGAGGAGGCGCCCCTGCGGTGTGCGAAACGTCAGAGAACCACCCTCCCCGAGCCGGCGCACGCGGGCGGAGGACTCACTCAGCACCACGCGGAGGAACCCGAGATCCGAGACGACCTCGGCCTCAGCATCAGGAAGGAACGCCGCATAGGTGGTGCGGTCCACCGCGAACACCTCGAGCGGGAACGCAAATCCGTCCGGTGCGGTGTCGATGACGCGTCCCGAAGCGTCGTGACTGCTGATCAGATCGCCGATGCCGGCCGAGACGATGGTCACGCGCTCTACGCCGGCGATCGAGGAGACCGAAGCGCCGAACCCGGCGGGCAGTCGTCCCGACACCCATGTCAGCAACCACGGCGCGGGACGCGTAGCGGTGACCGGCACCGGATTCACGGCAACCGTCGAGGACGGTGGTGTTGCGGGCTGCAGCTGTGTTGTGGTCGGCGCAGCCGTCGAGATCGTGGTGGGCGATGGCCCTGGCGGATCCTCCGCAACGGAACCGCAGGCGCTTGCGACGGCCGCGGCTGCAACGAAGGCGATGGCGAAGGGGCGGCGCATCCGTTGAGGCTAACGACGGGTAGGTTGCGAGCCGGCGTTGCACTGCGGCGACCGCCGATCCGGCACCGGCTACTCGAGGAGCACCGATGGCGACCATGGATGATGTGCGCAAGATGTCAATGGCCGACCACGGCCTGGCGGTCGTGTCCACGACCAGGGCGGACGGCTCGGTCCATTCCACCCTCGTCAACGCAGGCGTCATGAACCACCCGGTCACCGGAGCCGTGGTCGTGGCGTTCGTCGTACGCGGAAACGCCTTGAAGCGCACCCTGCTCCGCAAATCGGGGAGGGCCTCACTGGTGTTCCGCAGCGGGTGGCGCTGGGCGGGCGTCGAAGGCCCGGTCGACCTGATCGGCCCCGATGACGACGGCGACGGGTTTGCCACCGGCGACGTCCCGGCATTGCTGCGGGACGTGTTCACCGCGGCGGGTGGCACCCACGACAATTGGGACGAGTACGACCGGGTGATGGCCGCCGAAGGCCGCGCCGCCGTCTTCATCACCCCGACGCGCGTGCTCGGCGACGCCTGACCACACGAACGCGGCTGCGAGAGGGAAGCCGGGCGCGGGATCCCGCCTCCCTCTCGCGGTTCTTACTCTCGAGGCGCTACGCCGCCCGGGCCGCACCCAGTGCGGCCACCGTCTCGGCGGTGGTCACGGTCTCGGAGGCGATGAAGCCGTAGTTCACGTAGGCGGCGTTCGTCGCATCCTCGCCCGCACCCGCCGTGGCATCGGTCACAACGATGACATCGAAGCCATTCTCTGCGGCGTCTCGCAGGTGTGACTCGACGCAGAGGTTGGCCGACATCCCCGCAAGAACGATCGTCTGGATGTTCCTCTGCCGCAATTGGAGGTTGATGTCGTTCGCCCAGAAGCCCGACAGCGCCTTGTGGGGCGAGAGCACGAAGGTGTTCTCATTCGGTGTCAACTCATCGACGATGTCGGCCCCACGACCCGAGGTGTCGAACATGCGGCGATCGAACATCACCTTGTCGATGGTGTTGAGATGCTCCCAGGACTTGTACTCCTTGTCGTTGAAGTGATGGGGCGAGTAGAGCACTGGGATTCCCGCAGCGTCCGCAGCGTTGCGTAGCTCGACGAGATGGGGCAGCACGTTGTTCTTCTCCACCATCTCTCCGACGAGGTCCCATACGACGGACTCCGGCTTCAGAAAGTCGACCTGGGGATCGACGATGACCAGGGCGGTGGTGTTCGGATCGAGGTTCATGGCTCCTCCAAGCGATGGACGCGTCTGAGAGTGAGATACGAACGAGCGTCGGAATCTCTCCCATCGCGGACTCTGGCTGCGCCCCACGAGGTACACCATGGCGATGCACGTGAGCCCGGACTCCCGGTGCCAGGCGCTGCGAACGACGACGATCGACGACCTGGCTTGGCTGTATAGGACGGCGCGTCGTCTCACCCACGACACGGAGGACGCGAGGGACCTCACCCAGGAGACCCTGACCAGGGCGTGCCAGCACATGGATCCGGACCGGTCCGACCCCGAGAAGCGGGCATGGCTGAAGCGGGTGCTCGTCAACCTCAGCCGGGACCGCTACCGAAGGAGAGGCCGGCTCATCATCGACCCCAACGAGGGGCTGACGCTCGGCGCCGGGGAACCTGACCCGGGGGCCGCGACGGAGGAAACTGCGCTCGACGCCCTGACGGACCAGCACGTGCGTCTCGCGATCGCGCGCCTTCCCCCGGCGTGGGGAGATGCCGTGACGCTCGTAGACATCCGGGGGCTGTCGTACGAGGAGGCGTCGCTCCGGATCGGAATCCGACCGGGCACGGTCTCCAGCCGCGTCAGCAGGGGCAGGCTCCATCTGCGCAAGGAACTCTGGGAGGTCGCAGCGGCCGCAGGCATCGTCACCGATCTCGTGTGCGATGCAGCAGCGGAGCTCTTGAAGGCATACTCGGACGGCAAGGTGACGCTCGCCGAGTCATCCTTCGTGGCGGAGCATCTCGCAGGCTGTGGGCGCTGTCTCGAAGCCGAGGCGACCCTCACCCGCTGAGCCGAGCCGCTCGGGAACCTGGTTCGATCGATCAGGCGTCGTAGATGCGACACTGAGACAAGACCAGGAGCCAGACATGCGCCGCCTCACGATTGCTTTCCTCGCCACTGCACGGAGCATGGGTGCCTGCACCCAGACCACGGAGCCCGCACCCCCGGATACCGTCACCATCGGCACCGTCGCCACCAGACCCGGGGACCCGAAGCCCTTCTCCCTCGTGCCGTTCGAGGCGTGCGGCGGGTTCCTCGCATACGTGCAGGATCACGCACTCGATCTCGTCACTCCGTGGGGTTCGGTTTTCCCGTGCCGTTCCTCGCGGGTCGGGCCGTCGACGACGTCGCCGTTCTCGAGGCGGCGCCCGCAACGACCACCGCCGCCTCCTTCTCCGGATCCGACGGCGCCGCACCGGTGCCCGGTGTCGACTTCTCGGGCACGAACGTCCAGGAGATCGGCGTCGACGAGCCAGACATCGTCAAGAGCGACGGCAGACGCATCATCGCGCTGAGCCAGAACACGCTGTTCGTGGTCGATGTCACCGGCGTCGTTCCCGAGCTGCTCGGTGAGCTGCACCTCGGGGACCGCTACGTCCAGGATATGTTCCTGTCCGGTGACACCGTGCTGTTGATGGGCGCAAACTGGCAAGCCCACCTGGCCGCCCCTGCAATCGAGTCCGACATCGCCTTCGCCCCGAACTCCTACGGAACGCCGACGGCCGACCTCGTCGAGATCGACATCTCGGACCCGACGGATATCGACGTCGTGCGAGTGCTCGAGATGGACGGCTCCTACCTCAGCGCCCGGATGGTCGGCGACACCGTCCGCATCGTCGTCAACTCGGGTCCCACCGGGCTGGTCTGGGCCTTCCCCGAGGGTGGTGGTCTCAGGGCAGAGCGCACGGCGCTCGAACAGAACAAGGAGATCATCCGCAACTCGACGATCGACAACTGGGTGCCGTACTTCGTGATGACGGACGGCACCGGCAAAACGCTCGCCGAGGGCAGCCTCGTGCAGTGTGAGCGCGCGAACCACCCGGTGGAGTTCTCGGGGCTCGGCATGCTCAACGTCGTCACCGTCGATCTCGGCAACGGCCTCGACATCGTCGACGCCATGGGCGTGCTGGCGAGCGGTGAGACGGTTTACGCATCGACAGATTCGCTCTACGTGGCCACCCAGCGCTGGGTGGACTGGAGCGTCATCGAGGACGACGCCGCGATCGAGAAGGAGATCGACACCGTCCGGACCGCGATCCATCAGTTCGACATCTCCAGCAACGAGCGCACCGACTATGTCGCTTCCGGCGAAGTGACGGGCTTCCTCCTGAACCAGTTCGCCATGTCCGAGCACCAGGGGAACCTTCGGGTCGCTTCGACGACGACACCGAACTGGTGGTGGGGCGACGGTCGTGAATCGGAGTCGCTCGTGACGGTCGTTGCGCCCCGTGACGGGGTCCTGGAGACGATCGGCAGCGTCGATGGTCTCGGGCGTGGCGAGCAGATCTTCTCCGTGCGGTTCCTCGGAGACGTGGGATACGTCGTGACGTTCCGCCAGACCGATCCGCTTTACACGATCGATCTCTCCGATCCGGCCGACCCCCGAGTCGCCGGGGAGGTCAAGATCCTCGGGTACTCCGCCTACCTGCACCCGGTCGATGACGGTCTGCTCCTCGGCATCGGCCAGGACGCAACAGAACAGGGCCGCACCCTCGGAACACAGGTATCGCTGTTCGACGTGAGCGACCTGGCCAGCCCGCACCGGATCGATCAGCTCACGCTCGGAGAGGGCAACTCGAGCGTCGAGTACGACCATCGGGCCTTTCTCCACTGGCCACAGACCGGACTGGCCGTGCTGCCGGTCCAGTCGTGGAGCTACGACGAGCGCACAGGGAAGGAAGAGGTCTTCTTCGGAGCCTTCGGCATCGACGTCGACCTCGACGGCGAGCTGACCCCGATGGGCAAGATCTCACACCCCGGTGGCAGCTCGGATGGCGACTACTGGGACTGGATGGCGCAGATCCAGCGCAGCGTGGTCGTGCACGATGCGCTCTACACCGTGTCCTTCAAGGGCATCTTGAAGAGCGATCTCGGTTCTCTCGACGACGAGATCTGGGTGCCGTTCGACTCCTGATCGACCGACCTCGTCACACGAAGAGAGCCCCGCTGTTGCGGGGCTCTCTTGCTCATGGAGTGGATACTGCTCAGTCGGTGGGCCATTCCTTGAGCTCGATGATCGAGAACGTGCCTCCCTGGGGATCACGGATGGTCGCCATGGGCCCGACGGGCGTGTCCATGGGGCCGTTGAGCACCGCCCCTCCGAGTTCCTGCGCCCTGGCGACCGTCGCGGCCGCGTCGCCGGCGCCGAAGTAGATGTGCCAGTGCGTGGGCACCTCTTCCATTGGAGGAGGCATGGTGCCCCCGACCGTGTTCCCGTCGACCGTCCAGGTCGTGTAAGGCCCGGTGCCCATGTCGACGACCTCCGTGCCCAGGCCCACGGCGGCATCGTAGAAACGCAACGCCGCATCGGTATC
>JBHHXA010000052.1:0-10890 GCA_046756805.1 Acidimicrobiia bacterium | reverse complement strand
CGACCTCCTCGAGGAGATCGACACCGTCCTCGAGGAGAACGCCGAGGAGTTCGTCAAGAACTACGTCCAGAAGGGCGGCGAGTGATCCGGCGGCCGGAGAGCCCTTCCACCGACGGGGTCCTTCCGGTCGACGCGGTCGTCCCCGATGCCAGCTTCCTCTCGTTGCTGGAGACGCAGGGGCTCCGCCCCGACTGGACGGGCGTCGAGGCACCGTCGCCGCTGGACGCACCTGAGGCCACCACCGTGCTCGCGCTTCGGTTCGCCGACGGGGTCGTCATGGCGGGCGATCGTCGGGCGACTGCGGGCAACGTGATCGCCCACAAGCGGGTCAAGAAGGTCTACGCCGCGGACGGGTTCTCGGCCGTTGCCATCTCGGGCACCGCGGGCATGGCGATCGAGCTCATCAAGCTGTTCCAGACCGAGCTCGAGCATTACGAGAAGATCGAGGACGTCCGCCTCAGCCTCGAAGGCAAGGCCAACTTCCTGGCAAGGATCATCAGGGGAAACCTGCCGATGGCATTCCAGGGGCTCGTAGTGGTCCCGCTCTTCTGCGGTTACGACGAGGGCAACGGAGCCGGGCGGCTCTACACGTTCGACGTGGTGGGGGGCAGGTACGAGGAGCAGGACTACGCCACGACCGGTTCTGGCGGCGCCGAGGCCAAGTCGTTCATCAAGGGTGCGTACCGCAGCGGCCTCACCGAGGACGAGGCATTGCGGATCGCGGTTGAGGCGCTCGTCGCTGCGGCGGAAGAGGATGCCGCAACCGGGGGGCCGGACCTCAGGCGCGGGATCTACCCGAACGTGATGGTCGTCACGGGTGCAGGGCTCGAAGAGGTGGCGGACGAGCGCCTCGCAGAGATTGCGGCCGACGTTGTGGAGGCCCGGCCATGAGCATGCCGATGTACGTCCCTCCGGCCCAGCTCTTCCAGGATCGTGCCGATTACGCGAGGAAGGGCATCGCCAGGGGCCGGTCGGTCGTCGTACTCGAGTTCGAGCTCGGGGTCCTGCTCATGGGAAGGAACCCGAGCGGTTCGCTGCACAAGATCGCAGAGGTCTACGACCGGATCGCATTCGCGGGGGTCGGACGCTTCAACGAATTCGAGACCCTCCGGGTCGCGGGAATCCGCTACGCCGACCTCAAGGGCTACTCGTACGGGCGAACGGACGTCACGGCGAAAGGTCTCGCCAACGCATACGCCCAGACGCTGGGGCAGATCTTCACCCATGAGGTCAAGCCGTACGAGATCGAGGTGATGGTCGCCGAGATCGGAGACGAGCCCGGCGACACCAGGCTCTACCGCATCCAGTTCGACGGAACGCTCGCCGACGTCACCGGGTTCGGTGCGATGGGAGGCGAGGAGGAGGACCTCCAGGCTGCCCTCGAGGAGCGGTACGAATCCGGTCTCGGGCTCCCGGCCGCGCTCGACCTCGCTGCGTCTGCGCTCGAGGCAGTCGAGGAGCGCCCGATCGAAGCAGAAGGGTGGGAGGCCGCGGTGCTCGATCGCACCATTTCCCGCCGCACGTTCCGCAGGCTCCCGGCCTCCGAGATCACCGCGGCCCGAAGCTGATCCAGGACCGTGGCGCCCGGTGCACGCTGTCCGCCGGGTACCTCCTCAATACACCCTTGCGAAGCGCAGCGCGAAGAGGATGAACAGGACGAGGCCCATCGCCAGCGCCAGGAGACGGAACTCGATCGGGGCTGCCATCCGCTCCTCCGGTGGTTCCGGGTCCGCGGCCGCCATTGCGTCGGTGACCTCGGCGTCGAGGAGGATCTCGCTCGCATCCTCGACCCGGTCGCTCATGACCCACAGCTCGGTTTCGGCCATCTGACCCACCGTGACGGGGTAGGGCCCGAACGCCTGGCTGTGGACCCGGACCTCGATTCCCTCCGAGCGGAGCAAGGCGGCGAGGATGCTCGCTGCGGTGATGTCGCCCACCCGCGTCAGCGGGACGAAGCGTGGGGCGTCGCCGTCGGTTGCGTCGTGCAGCATGGTGATCCGATCCGCTGTGGCCATTCTGCTACCGGATGTGGCCTACGTGGCCGTCGGGAGAGGATGCCGAGGACCAGCCCGCCAAGGGCCAGGTCACGGTCAGTGGCCCGACGATGCGTTCCCTGTGAGGACGTCGCCGGTTACCCTGGATCGCGTGAAGCGTCGCATCTTTGGAATCGAGAACGAGTACGGCGTGACCTGCACGCTCCGGGGTCAGCGACGACTCTCACCGGATGAGGTAGCCCGTTACCTGTTCCGGAGAGTGGTCTCCTGGGGCAGATCCTCCAATGTCTTCCTCGAGAACGGCGCTCGTCTCTACCTCGATGTCGGGAGCCACCCCGAATACGCAACGCCTGAATGCGACAGCCTCTACGACGTCGTCAAGCACGACAAGGCAGGAGAGCGCATCCTCGAGGGGCTGCTCCGATCTGCCGAGACGAGGCTGGAGGAGGAGGGCATCCGTGGTCAGATCTACCTCTTCAAGAACAACACCGATTCGGCAGGCAACTCCTACGGGTGCCACGAGAACTACCTCGTCGGCAGACAGGGCGATTTCCAGCGAATCATCGACACGCTCATCCCCTTCTTCGTGACGAGGCAGATCTTCGCCGGCGCCGGAAAGCTGTTGCAAACGGCCCGCGGCACCGTGTACTGCCTCGCACAGCGTGCCGAGCACATCTGGGAGGGCATCTCCTCGGCGACCACCCGCAGCCGGCCCATCATCAATACGCGGGACGAGCCTCACGCCGACGCCGAGCGCTACCGGCGGCTCCACGTCATCGCCGGCGACTCGAACATGTCGGAGTACATGACCTACGTCAAGGTGGGCACGACCGCCGCTTTGCTCCAGATGCTGGAGGACGACGTCGTCTTCCGCGACCTTTCACTCGAGAACCCGATCAGGGCCATCCGCGAGATCTCCCACGACATCACCTGCCGCCGCAAGGTCCGGCTCGCCAACGGCAGAGAGCTGTCTGCACTGGACATCCAGTGGGAGTACCTGGAGCGCGCCATGCGGTACTCGCGCACGTCGGGGTTCCCCCCGGAGGTGGAGCGCGCGGTGGAGATGTGGGAGTACCTGCTCACGGGGCTCGAGAAGGACCCGCTCTCGCTCCACAGGGAGTGCGACTGGGTGGCGAAGTACCGCCTCATCGAGGAGTACCGCGCCAAACACGGCCTCCCGCTGTCCGCCCCTCGTCTCGCGTTGCTCGACCTGACGTATCACGACGTGAGCAGGGATCGGGGGCTCTTCCACCTCCTTTCTGATCGGGGCATGATGGAACGCGTCGTCACGGATGCGGACATCACCACCGCGATGACGGAGCCGCCCGCCACCACGAGGGCCAAGCTGCGCGGGGCGTTCATCAAAGCGGCGAAGGCCCGCAAGCGGGACTTCACCGTGGACTGGGTGCATCTCAAGCTCAACGACCAGGCCCAGCGCACGGTGCTCTGCAAGGACCCCTTCCGCGCCGTCGACGAGCGCGTGGAAAAGCTCATCGCCGGCCTCTGAGAACGGGACACCCCGGCCCGGCCCCGGGCAGGGTCCTTCACTTCGCAGGATGCACCGCATAGTCTCCGCGCCGCATGCAAAAGGTGATCGAGCGGATCCTCAATCTCCTTGCGTACCTGTTGACCTCCGAACGTCCCGTCACAGCAGACGACATTCGTACGACGGTCGCGGGCTACGCACAGGTGGGCGATGACGCCTGGCGTCGCATGTTCGAGCGCGACAAGTCGCTCCTACGCGATCTCGGGATCCCCCTCGAGCTGCGTCCGACGGACGGTTGGGCAGTCGAGCACGGGTACGTCGTCCCCGCCGCCTCGTATGCGCTCCCGGATCCGGGGCTGACCGACGAGGAGCGGGCTGCGCTGTATCTCGCCGCACACGCGGTGCGTCTCGGCGGGGAAGCGTCGGGATCGGAGGCGCTCTTCAAGCTTGGTGGTGCCCCGCTGACGGCAGGCGGCGAGCCGCTCGCTGCGGATCTCGGTGCGGACGGTGACGCGCTCGCCGCGGCGTTCACCGGGGTGGCGGATCACCGCACCCTCTCGTTCGAATACCGCGACCGCGCTCGCATCGTCGAGCCGTTCGGGCTGGTCCACCGCCGCGGCCACTGGTATGTAGTGGGAGCGGAGAGAACGGACGGCCGCATCGTCAAGGCCTTCCGCCTCGATCGGGCACAGAAGGTCGAAGCGGTCGGTGCCGAGGACGCCTTCACCCGGCCCGAAGGCTTTCGTGCGGGTGACAGCATTCCCGCCGCGGCGTGGGAAGCGGGGCCCGAGGATCTCGAGGCCACCGTCGCCTTCGACGCCGATGTCGCCTGGTGGGCGCGTCGCCAGCTCACCGGACGGAGCGAGGTGCAGGTCGCGGACGATGGTGCCCTCACGGCGGTGTTGCCCGTCGCCAACCCGGACGCGTTCGTCGGGTGGGTGCTCTCCTTCGACGGCGCTGCCGAGATCGTCGAGCCGCCGCAGCTGCGTGAGGCGCTCCTCGAGAGGGTGGAGGCGGCAGGATGACCAGCCCCCGCACCGCACGACGCCTCAACCGGATCCTCGGGATGCTGCCCTGGGTCATCGCTCATCCCGGAGCGACCGTCGATGAGGTGTGCGAGCGCTTCGGATACGCGAGACGTGAACTCGCCGCGGACCTCGACCTCGTATTCGTCTGCGGGCTCCCCGGCTACGGACCCGGCGATCTCATGGTTGCCTACATCTACGACGACGAGGTAGTCGTAGAGATGGCGGACTACTTCGCGAACCCGGTGCGGCTCACGGCGCCCGAGGCACTGAGCTTGCTCGGTTCGGGCATGGCGCTGGTTTCGACCGGCCACGCACCACCCGCGTTGGAACGCGCAGTGGTGAAGCTCCAGAAGGTCCTTCTTCCCGACGCCGAATTCGCCCTCGTCGTCGACCTCGCCGAACCCGAGCTCGTCGGCAGGCTGCGCAGCGACGCTGCTTCAGGGACCGTCACCCACATCCGGTACACCGCCCTCGGCAGCGGCAACACGACCGAGCGCGACATCGAGCCCTGGTCGGTGTTCTCGACGATGGGCAACTGGTACGTCTCGGCCTGGTGCCGTTCCGAGGATGCCGAACGTGTGTTTCGCGTCGACCGGATTCGTGAGGCGACCGAGACGGCACACCGCTTCGATCCCAAGACGGAACCACCCCCGCCGGTCGTGGCCTACACGCCGACCGAGGAGGACGTCCGGGCCGACATCTTGCTGCGTCCCGCGGCGCGGTGGGTCGTCGACTACTACCCGGTCGAGCTCCTCGAAACCGGCTCCTCCGGCACCCGAATCCGCTTCTCGGCATCCGATCCCAGGGTGGCGGCGCGGCTCCTTCTGCGTCTCGGCGCGGAGGCCGAGCTGATCGACGGCGAGGAAGTTCGATCTGCCCTCGAGCAGCTCCGAAAAGAGATCCTTGCGAGGTATGGAAATGAGAGGTAGGTGCGTGATGACTACCGGCCAAATAGTCATTCAGGGCATTTCGGAGGTGCCGATGTGAAACGAGAACATCGGGCCAACCGGAGCAACGACAAGATGACGACCATTCGGACCACCTGCAGCAAGTGCGGCGACGTCGAGCTCACCACGAGCGACATCTGCCTCGAACTGGTCGCACATGGCTCTACGGGAAGCTACCGCTTCGAGTGCCCCTTCTGCGGCGTCGTGCAGCGGAGACCCGCCAACGATCGTGTCGTGAGCATTCTCCTCGCCACCGGAGTCACCTATGAGGTGGTCTCGACGGCGGGACCGATCACCGAGCAGGAGATCGAAGTGTTCGCAGGTGCGCTGGACCAGGACGGCTGGTTCGCGGAGTTGGTGAGCCAGGGGTAACGCCCAGCCAGATTTCGATGATGAGGGGCCGGTGGGTCCCTCATCTCGCGTTGGAGGTAGCGCTGCGCCGGGGCGGATCTACCATCAGGGCGACATGGCCAACTTCACCTTCGGCGAAATCCTCACGATCGTGGTGGTGATCCTCATCGTGTTCGGCCCCAAGCGTCTTCCCGAGATGGCGAGAAAGGCGGGGGCATTCGTATCGAAAGCACGTGCCGCCGCGCTGGCGATGCGTGACGAGTTCACCACCGAGTATCGCGACGCAATCGAGCCGCTCCAGGAGGCCCGGGAGGAGATCCGGGCCACCGGCCGAGAACTGAAGAGCGACGCCACCAGCATCCAGGCGGACCTCAAGGCGGTGGGCGATGAGACCCGCCGCGAGATGGAGAAGCTCGAGCGAGAGACGCAAGGCGAAACCGAGGATCCACCTGCCGGGACGTCCGAGGAAACGGCCCCGGACGAGAACCTGCCTGTGGAAGGCGACGGCTCGACACCCGTTGCCGTCGACGGCGATGAGAATGCTCCCGTCGCGAGGATCGAGCCGGCGCCGGTTGATGATGGCGCCGGGGGGGACGAAGACCGCGGGGAGGCCGCAGCGGCGGAGGAGACGGCATGACCGGCGTCACGATGACGTTCTGGGATCACATCTCAGAGCTCCGGTCGCGGCTCATCAAGGTGAGCTTGGCCATCCTGCTGGGAACGATCCTCGGCTTCGTCTTTCATCAGACCCTTCTCGACGTCCTTCTCGTCCCCTACAAGGAGGCGGTCGGGCCAGACGCAGGGCTGGCGACGTTCCGACCGACGGAGGCCTTCAGCGTCGTCATGCGGGTGTCGCTGTTCGGTGGCTTGTTCCTCGCCAGTCCGGTGGTCATCTACCACATCTGGCGGTTCGTGAGCCCTGCCATGACGCGGCGGGAGCGTCGTTATGTCATCCCCGCATCGCTGATCCTCGCGGTGCTCTTCTTCTCCGGGGTGCTGCTCGGGTACTGGTCCCTCGAGCGGGGTCTGGGATTCCTGCTCGGGTTCGGTGGGGACGATCTCACCCCCGTCATCCAGGCAGATGCGTACATCAACTTCGCGCTGCGCTTCGTGCTGGCCTTCGGGATCGCCTTCGAGTTCCCGGTGTTCCTGTTCGCCGCCGCGGCCACCGGTGCGGTGCCGTCGCAGCGGCTCAGAGACGGACGGCGCTGGGCAGTGGTCATCATCCTCGTCGGCGCCGCCTTCCTCACTCCGAGCGGGGACCCCCTGACGCTGCTGCTCCTCTCCGGTCCGCTCTACCTCATGTACGAGGGAACGATCCTTGCGATCCGCTGGCTGCTGAAGAAGTGACGGGACGTGGGCGCAGCTAGCGACGTGCCTCCCGAGGCGCGAGCGTTCATCGACGGCCTGCCGTTTGCACCGGATCGCTTCCAGACCGATGCGATCGCGATCGTCGCAGAGGGCACCTCGCTCGTTGTCGCGGCGCCGACCGGGGCAGGTAAGACCCTCATCGCTGAAGCCGGAGTCCACATGGCGTTGGCCGGCGGTCTGCGCACCTTCTACACGACGCCGATCAAGGCGCTGTCGAACCAGAAGTACACCGACTTCCGTGAGGTTCACGGCCCGGACCGGGTGGGGCTGCTCACGGGCGACAACGTCATCAACGGCGACGCTCCGGTCGTCGTGATGACGACCGAGGTGCTGCGCAACATGATCTATGCCGACTCCCGTGCGCTGGAGAGCCTCGGCCTCGTCGTCCTCGACGAGGTGCATTACCTCCAGGACCAGGCAAGAGGTCAGGTGTGGGAGGAGGTCATCATCCATCTTCCGGCGGGTATCCCCCTCCTCTGTCTCTCCGCGACCATCTCCAACGCCGAGGAGTTCACGTCCTGGGTGACGTCGCGCCGAGGCGAGACGGAGCTGGTGGTGGAGTCGACCCGCCCGGTGCCGCTCGAGAGTCTGTATCTCCTCAAGGACAGGAACAAGGAGAGGGGACTCGATCTGCTCCCGTTGTTCGGGTCGCAGCGCAGCAAGCCGAACAAGGAACTGGATCGGCTGCTGAAGCGGGGGCGAGGCCGGCGGCGGCGTTTCGTGGCGCCGCGACGCCTGGAGACCGTCGAGGAGCTGGCACGGGATCGCTTGCTTCCTGCCATCTACTTCATCTTCTCGCGCGCCGGGTGCGACCAGGCGGCAAGCTTGGTGAGCGATGCACGGCTGGGTCTGGTCGGCTCGGAGGAGCGCAAGGAGATCCGTAGGATCGCTGCTCGACGCACCAGCCACCTGCCTGCTTCTGATCTGGGCGTCCTCGGCTACGCGACGTTCGCCGCCAACCTCGACGAAGGTGTCGCGGCCCACCATGCGGGAATGGTCCCCGCGTTCAAGGAAGCGGTCGAGGAGCTCTTCGCGGCCGGGCTGGTCAAGGTCGTGTTCGCCACCGAGACCCTGGCGCTCGGGATAAACATGCCGGCTCGTACGGTGGTCCTGGAGCGAATGTCGAAGTTCACCGGCGAGACCCACGAGCTCCTTGCACCGGGCGACTACACACAGCTCACGGGTCGGGCAGGAAGACGCGGGATCGACGCCGAGGGAACCGCAGTGGTGCTGCACGACTGGGACCTCCCGCTCGAGAGGGTCGCGGCCATCGCAGCATCAGGGAGCCATCCGCTCCGGTCGAGTTTCGCTCCCACCTACAACATGGCGGTCAACCTGGTCGCCGGGTATGCGAGAGAGCGTGCCGAGGAGCTGCTGCATGCGTCGTTTGCCCAGTTTCGCGCCGAAACGCGACGGACCCAGATCGAAGCGAGGGTTCAGGAGCGGAAGCGTGACCGGGACGAGTTCCGGGCGAGTGCGTCGTGTGACAGAGGGGACATCTGGGAGTTCGTCACCGCTACGGGCGGGCCGGGCGCAGCCGCTCAAGAGCTCAGGGACTTCGCCCAGGGCGCACTCGAGGGAGATGTGTGGTCGCTGACCGGTGAGGAGCACGACCGCTGGGTCGTCCTGGCCAGGAGCTGGGGACCGAGCCCGCGTTTTCTGCTGCTGGGCGCAGACGGCGAGACGCGCCGGGTGCGTGCCGACCAGCTGCCCCTCGCGGTCGCGCGGCTCGGTGCGATGCCGCTCACAGAGCCGGTGCGTACCAGGGACGCGTCCTATCAACGCCGCACGGTCCGTGCGCTCTCCGATTGGGACCCGGGCCCCGGGGTTCCCGCACGTCCCGGGCTCGTCGGCGATCGAGACCCGGTCGCGGGATGCCCTGAGCTCGGTGATCACCTCGTGTGGGTCAAGAGAGCCGCCGACGTCGAGAAGGAGATCCGCCGGTTGGAGCGAAGGCTCAGTCGGCAGCCCCGCGACGTCGTGAGCCGTTTCCGGTCATACATGCGGGTACTGGGGGAATGGGGCTACGTCGACGGCTGGAGGCTCACCAGCAGAGGAGAGCGGCTCCGATTCGTCTACAACGAACTCGACGTCGTCGTCGCAGCCGCGGTCGAGCGGGGCCTCTTCGATGACCTCAGCGTCGCCGAGGCGGCGGCCCTCGCATCGCTGTTCACATTCGAGGCCCGACGCGTCGATGCCGCCGGAGATTGGCCGACCGCGACGGTCGCGGAGCGGGGGACGGCCGTCTTCGAGCTACACGACCAGCTCGTCGAGCTCGAGCACAGACTCCGCATCCCCGAGACACGGCCTCCAGATCCCGGTTTCGCCGAGATCATCCATGGATGGGCCGGCGGAGCCGATCTCGCCGACCTCTTCACAGAAGATCACTCTGCGGGCGATTTCGTCCGCAACTGCCGGCAGCTGCTCGACCTGCTCCGCCAGCTACGGGACGGGTATCCGTCTCTCGCTCCGGCCATGCGCGACGCGATCAAGTCCATCGACCGCGGGGTGGTGGCAGTCGGGGGCAGGCTATGAGCTGGTGGGTGGTCGTGAACCCTTCCTCGGGACGCGGTCGCGAGTTGGAGCGAAGGAGCCGGAGCGCCCTCGCGTCCGCGGGTGTAGATCACGTCGTTCGGGTGTCTGAGTCTGCGAGCCACGTCGCGGAACTCGTTGCCGAGGGTCGCAGAGAGGGAGCGTCCAACTTCGCCTCGGTCGGCGGGGACGGCACCGCCCACCTCGTGGTCGACGCCGTGTTCGCCGAGCCGTGGCCGGAGCCGCCGACCATCGCCATCCTCCCCGCGGGCTCCGGCTCCGACTTCATCCGCACCTTCGGACTGCCGAGGACGATCGAGGAGATGGCCGCTCACCTGGCGACGCCGGACCGGTACCGCTGCGATGTGGGAGCGATCGAGGGATCGTTCGGTCTGAAGCACGTGCTCAACGTCGCAGACGTCGGTGTCGCTGCGGCCTCGGCACGCGTCGCCGAGCGCCTGCCGAGGCGACTCGGCGCCCTACGCTACGGACTCAGCTTCTGGGCGGCGTTGGCGCGGTTCCCCGCGGCGCCCGTGCGACTGGAGACCGAGAGCAGAAGCTACGAGGGCCCTGCGCTCAACGTGGTCGTTGCCAACGGACAGTTCTTCGGAGGGGGAATGAACATCGCACCGCGCGCGATGCTGGTGGACGGTGAATTCGACATCCAAGTGTTTCTCGGGCCGCGTCGCCGTGCGTTCACGCTGATGCCGCGTGTCATCCGCGGCCTGCATCTCGGCCATCCCGCGGTCCGCCGGTTCAGCTCTGCGAGCTTCCGGCTGAGCTGCCCGGAGAGTTGGCCGGTCGAAGCGGACGGCGAGTTGCTCGGCCGTGGGCCGGTCACAGGCCGGGTCCTTCCAGGAGCGATCGACTTCAAGATCTGACACGACGCCCTCAGCCCGGAAGCCGTGGGAATACGGCCCGTCGGGAGATCGTTTGCCCCACACCAACGACGGATATACTCCCGGACCGCCCGAGGAAGCAAGAGGCGACATGGCGGCTGCCAAGACATCACCCGATACCGGAGAAAGCATTACTCGATTTGATTTATTTCCACACCATCACCTGTCATTTTTTCTATTCGAAATCATAATCCTACCAATCAGGCTTCTGCTGCTTCATGCTGCATTTGTGACTTTTCATATACAATGACGCCAATATCGCAGCCGGTTTCGATGAAGATG
>JBHHXA010000051.1:0-11159 GCA_046756805.1 Acidimicrobiia bacterium | reverse complement strand
GTCGCCACCCGAGCCTCGCTGGCAGAGGGGGTCACGGAGTTTGCGCTCGTCGCCATCAGATCGGCGGGCGCAGCAGTGCTCCTCGCCGGGTACCTCATCGTCCGCCGCGGCGGGTTCACGAGGTCGACCCAGGATTGGCGCACCGGCGCAGTCCTCGGGCTCACGAACCTCGCAGCACCGTTCGTCCTGCTCACCTATGCCCTCGTGAATGCATCGGCCGGCTTCGTGGGACTCCTGGTCGCACTTGTCCCCCTGGCGACGGCGACCCTCGCCCACTACCTCCTGCCGGAAGAGCGCATGCATGCCGCCAAGGCGGTGGGTCTGCTGACCGCCCTCGGAGGCGTGGCCCTGCTCCTGCTCTCGGGTGACAGCGGGCTGGCGACGGGTGGCAGGCCGCTGCTCTCGTTCGGCCTCGCGGTGGGGGGCGTGCTCTTCATCGCGTATGCAGCCATCTATGCCAAGCGCAGGGCAGCGGGCTACGACACGCTCCAACTCGCGGCAGCCCAGTTCGTCGTGGGTGCGGTGGTGATGGTCGTGTTGGCGCTCCTCATCGAAGGCACGCCGGACGCATACTCGGCGTGGGCATGGACGCTCCTCGCGTACCTCACCGTTGCAGGGACCATCGCTCCGTTTGTCGCGTACTACTGGCTCCTGAGACACGTCTCAGCAACGCGGGCGTCGCTCATCGGCTACCTCGTTCCCCTCGTTGCCCTGCTCTCTGGCATCGTGCTCATCGACGAGCGCCTCCAGTTCGGGATCGGCTTCGGTGGGGTGCTGATCCTCGCGGGCGTGATCCTCACCGAACGTGCGGAGCGGGTAGGTGTCGCCTCCCGTCACTCCTTTCAGGCACCCGGCGTTGCGATGCGTCCCGAAGACACCCGGTAACCGATCCACAGGAGCACCACGCCTACGAGAAGCGTCAAAGCAAAAGCCTCGCCTTCCCCGAGCGCGGTCAGCGACCCGCCCGTCGCCGGCGCCAGGGTTCCGACCACGATGAGGGCGGTGCCCAGGGACCGTCTCGGATCGCTCCGCAGGTTCCGTGCGATGCTCCACGTGCCAAGACCGATCACAGTCAGCGACCCCACGCCGCCCGCGATCGCCGCGAACAGCCTCGGGCTCGGCAACGTCACGCCACCCTGGATCTCGTTGACCGGGATCTCGAACACCTCAGAACCCTCGGGGATCCCAACATCTTCGATGGCTCTTCCCGGGACCGCCGTCATCGTGACCCATGCCGCCGCAGCGAGGAAGATGAGCACGAAGTCCCGCGTCAACCTGCCTGCGCCGTCCCCCAGGACCAGGTAGACGGCGCCGAGCGCGAGCAGCGGAACCGTGGCGATCGCACCGAAGTAGTAGAAGACGCGGAAGGTGGTGTCGCTCCATCCTGCGCCGAGGCCGGCGACGAGTGCCCACGTCGCTGCGGCATACAAGGAGAAGGCGACGGCCCATGCAGCTGTGTGAGGCCGGGGACGGCTCCGGTAGCCCCATGCCAGCTCGATGGCGAAACCGGTTGCTACGAGCGCTGCGAGAAGCGCGAGGGCAAGATCCATGGCCGCCGAGGGTAGGCGCCGACCGCGGGCTCTCGCGGACGTCCGAGGCGGGCACCCGTCGCCGTATCTGCACCACGGAGCAGTCAATAGGATGCGACCATCGAGCACCACAACGCCGCACCCGACTCGCAGACGAGCCAACCGGACCGGACCGGCCGCGGACCCTTGCGGTTGGCGCGCAAGGCGCTGGTCGGGATCGCGGGCGTGGTCGTCATCGCGATCGGGATCGTGTTCGTCCCGCTCCCAGGGCCGGGCTGGCTCATCATCTTCGGCGGGCTGGCGATCCTGAGCACCGAGTTCCCTGCGGCGCGCCGCAAGCTCGAGCGATTGCGGGCCAGGGCGAGGAGCTTCATAGGCCGCGGCGACTAGCGCCGTGTTACGTAACGTTCGTGTTGTCGATGCCGAGCCGGGGGCGTCGCTCGGAAGGACGCAGGACCATGGCGTAGTCGGGGATTACGTCGAGGACGAGGACGCCGCGAGCGGCGTTCCTGGCCGGCAGAACGGCGCAAAGATCGCGTGTCACGGCGCTAGCTTTGCGGACGTGGTTGCGCCGATCATCACCACGAAGACGTTGGGACACGCCTACGGCGACGTCGTTGCCCTCCATCACCTCGAGCTCAATGTGCCCGAGGGGAGGGTGGGGCTCGTGGGTGCCAACGGGGCAGGCAAGACCACGCTCATCAAGATCCTGCTCGGAATCCTGCAACCGACCGTGGGGACCGCATCCGTCTTCGGGTCACCCGTCGGGGAGGAGACGCTGTCGATCCGGAGCCGCATCGGCTACATGCCGGAGGGGTCGTGCCTTCCGTTGTCGCAGACGGCGGCCGATTTCACGATCTACGCCGCCGAGCTCGCCGGGATCACGCCCCGCGCCGCCCGGCAGCGCGCCAGCGACGTGTTGACCCTCGTCGGGCTGCACGAGGAGCGGTCAGGTATCTCGGGGAGTTCTCGACCGGCATGAAGCAGCGAGCGATGCTCGCCCAGGCCATCGTCCACGATCCCGAGCTCGTCTTCCTCGACGAGCCGACGGCAGGGCTCGACCCGGAAGGTCGGGAGGAGATGCTCGATCTGATCGGTCGGCTCGGGGAGTTCGGCATCAACGTCCTCATCTCATCGCACGTGCTCACCGACATCGAGCAGACGTGCGACTGGGTCGTGATGCTCGACGGGGGCCGGGTGCTGCGAGACGGCCCCATCTCCGGGCTCACCGAAACCAGCATCGCCGAGGTCGAGGTGCTCGGAGACCCCGAGTCCGTCGCGGCGTTGCTGACGCAGCGCGGCGCCGTCGTCGAGCGACAGGGCATGACACTGCTCGTGAGCTTCGAGGCCGGCGATGTGTACACCGAGGTTCGCGACGCACTGGCGGCTACCGGTGCCGGCATGCGCAGCCTGGGGGCACGGTCCATCACGCTCGAGGACATCTTCCTCGATGTGCCGGGCAACGGGGGCGTCACGTGAGTGATCGCGGCGTCGTTTACGACCTCGGCTACGTGCCTCACGAAGGAGCCCGCCTCGGAAAGCCGGGTGCCGTGCGGGCAACGATCAGGGACGGCGTCCGCAGGGTTCTCGGCCTGCGACGCAGGGCGCGCAAGAAAATCCTGCCATGGCTGCTGTTCGGCATCGCGGTCATGCCGGCCGTCGTCTTCATCGGTCTTGCTTTCTTCCTCTCGACGTTTGCACCAGACGCCGAGTCGCCGTTCGGGGGGCACGCCGACTACTACGGCCTCGCGGGCACCGCGATGGTCGTCTTCACGGCCCTGGCGGCACCGGAGCTGCTGATACCGGACCGCGAAGAGGGCGTGCTCGCCGTGTATAGCTCCAGGCCGATGCGGGCCCACGACTACCTCCTGGCCAGGGGTGCGGCGCTCGCGATCGTCATCGCAGGCTTCCTCGTCCTCCCGCAACTGCTGATGTACGTCGGATTCGCTGCGATCGACGGCGACGGCTTCGTGTCCGGGCTCGTCACCGAATGGCGCAACTTGTGGCGCATCTCCGTGACCTCGGGGGCCTTCCTCGTCGGATACGGCGCCCCCGCGCTCCTCGTCTCGGTGTACGCAAGACGGCTCGCACCCGCGACGGGCACGCTGCTCGGCGCCCTTCTCGGTTCAACGGGTCTCGCCTCCGCTCTTGCGGAGTCCGGTGCCTTCGAAGGCTCCAGGTACGCGGCGTTGCTCGCCATCCTCCAGCACCCGTTCGTCATCCGGGACTGGGCCTTCGGGCAGAGATCTCCAGACATGGTGGTCACCAACGCCGGGTTCGGACCACTGTGGTCGTTGGCGATGATCGGCCTCCTCGCCGTCGTCGCCGGGGTCCTCGCCACCCGCCGGTATCGGAGGCTGATGTGACCGTCGCGCCGCCTGGCGACCCCGCGCTCGTCCCGAACGCCACCGTCGAGGTATCACAGGTGTCCAAGTGGTTCGGGCAGAAGGTGGCCGTCTCCGAGGTCACCTGCTCGTTCGGGCCGGGAATCACCGGTCTCCTCGGCCCCAACGGTGCGGGAAAGACGACCTTGCTCCGCATGCTGACGGGGTTGCTCCTGCCATCGGGAGGCTCCGTCGCTGTGCTCGGCCGCAGCCCGCGGCAGGCCGTCGATGTGTACAGATCGATCGGACTCGTACCCGAGGAGAACGCCGTGTATCCCGCATACACGGGTCTTGATTTCGTGAAGCTCGCGGGTGAGCTAACCGGCGTTGCCGACCCGGAGGGCAAGGCCCGCGCCGCTCTGGCCGCGGTGGACCTCGTCGATGATGCCGACCGGGCCGTCGGCGGATACAGCAAGGGGATGCGGCAGCGCGCCAAGGTCGCCGCCGCGCTGATCCACGAGCCCGAGATCCTCGTGCTCGATGAGCCGCTCAACGGCACGGACCCGGTGCAAAGGGCGCACCTCATCGCGCTGTTCCGAAGATTGGCCGACGAGGGACGCACGGTCATCGTGTCCTCGCACGTGCTCCAGGAGGTGGAGCGGATGACGGATCGAGTGCTCGCGATCGTCGATGGCAAGCTCGCTGCGGCCGGAGACATTGCTGCCATTCGCCGTGCGATGACCGACATCCCGTTCCGGGTCGTCGTCACGACGGACGAGCCGAGGCGCCTGGGACGAGAGTTGCTTGGGATCGACGTCGTCAACGGCGTCACGCTGGATCAGCGGAAGGTCCACGTCGAGACGTCCGACCTCGCGGGGCTCGGGGCACGTCTCCCGGCGCTCGCCCGTGACCTCGACATACGCCTCACGGGCTTCCGGCCGGACGACGAGTCCCTCGAGAGCGTGTTCCGCTATCTCGTGAGGAAACGATGAACGGCGCCGTGACGATCGGGCGCATGACGATCCGGCAGACGCTGGGGATCAAGCGCTTCGTTGGACTCGGGCTGCTGACCGCGGCACCCGCGGCGATCTTCCTCCTCGCGTCGTGGCAGAGCACGCCCGACGATCTCGTAGGGATCTTTGCGGATATGGCCATCGGTGTCTTCTTCAGCGTCGCCCTGCCCGTGGTCTCGCTCATCATGGCGGCCTCGGCGCTGGGAGATGAGCGGCGCGATGGGACGTTGTCGTTCATCGTGCTCCGGCCGATCCCCCGCGGCGCCATCGCCGGGGCCAAGCTGGGAGGGGCTCTGACCACGGCGTTCGGTCTTGCCGGTATGGGGGCTCTCGCCATGGGCATCCTGATGGGTCTCAGATCCGGCGATTGGGGCTACGTGGTGCCAATGCTCGTCGCGACCCTTATCGCGTGCGCCACCTACGTCGGGTTGTTCATGCCTCTCGGCTATCTGACCGAGCGGGCGACGCTCATCGGCCTTGCGTTCGTGTTCATCTGGGAGACGGCGATCGCCGGCACGATCCCCGGTCTCGCGACGACGTCGCCGTGGCGGATCGGGTTCTCCGCGTTCGTCGATCTCGCACCGACCGAGGTGCTCTTCCACGTGCCCGACTTCGCTCTTGGTGACCTCACGCCCGGCATCGGCGGATCGCTGTTCAAGACGGCCCTCATCGGCGGTGTCTCGATCTTGTTCACTTCGTGGATCCTCCGCCGCCGTGATCTCGCCTGAGCAAACCGCGCCCCAGCCCCGCTCACCGCTACCTTCCACACCGTGACCGACCGCCCCCCAACGATCGCGCGCCGCATGGGGATCGCTGCACTCATCGTCTCCGGTGGTGTGCTCATCTCGCGGCTCCTCGGGCAGGTCAGGGACATCGTGTTCGCGTCGATGCTCGGAGCCGACACCGCGACCGACCAGTACGTGGCGGCGTTCGCGCTACCGGACTTCCTCAACTATCTGCTCGCCGGTGGTTTTCTCGCGATCACGTTCATCCCCATCTTCAGTCGCTATCTCGCAGACGAGGACGAGCAGGGGGGATGGGCTGCGCTGTCGGCGATCATCCGTCCCATCACGATCGGGATCGTCGCGTTCGTCGCCATCGGTTGGGTCGCCGCACCCACCGTTATCGCAGGGCTCTTCCCGGATTTCGCCGCGGCCGAGGTCGACCAGACGGTGCGCTTCACCCGCATCGTCCTCCCGGCGCAGGTGTTCTTCGTGGTCGGAGGCCTCCTCATGGCCGTGCAATACGCCAAAGGCGTGTTCACGATCCCCACCCTGGCCCCCATCGTCTACAACGTCGGCATCATCGCCGGTGGCGTCGGGTACTACGTGGTGACGGGGGAGGCCGATCCGGAGGGGTTCGTGTGGGGCGCCCTCGGCGGTGCGATCGTCGGGAACTTCGCCCTCCAGTGGTGGGGAGCCCGCCGCGTCGGCATGCGCCTCGTGTGGGGAACGAACCGCCGTCATCCGGCGCTGCGCCAATACGTCCTCATCGCCTTTCCCTTGATGATCGGACAGTCGATCGTCGTGCTCGACGAGACATTCATGCGCGTGTTCGGCAACCTCGTCGGCGACGGTGTTCAGACGCAGCTCCAGCTCGCCCGGCGCACGATGTTCGTTCCCGTCGGCATCATCGCCCAGGCTGCGGGTGTCGCCACCTACCCCTTCCTCGCAAGGATGTTCGCCGAGGGGAAACGGGCCGAGCTGGCAGCCGCCGTCGATCGCGCCCTCCGCTACGTCCTGGTGATCTCGATGCTCGCGGCAGCGCTGCTGGCTGCATTGACGGTGCCGGTGGTTCGGGCGCTGTTCCAGCGCGGCTCCTTCGACGCCGCCGACTCGACGGGCAGCGCACGCGCCCTCTTCTTCTACGCCCTGGCGATCCCGGTCTGGGGAGCACTCCAGATACTGACGCGCGCCTTCTACGCCCGTCGCGAGATGTGGACCCCGGTCGTCGTCGGAACCGCGACGACGGTGGTGGCCATCCCGGTGTTCTTCGGTCTGCAGCGCGGCTTCGGGCTCCGCGGCGTCGCGCTGGCGAGCACCCTGACGCTGGCTGCCTACACGGGAACGCTCGCCGTGCTCTGGTATCGCAGTGTGCGGCCCTTCGGTCGCATCGCGGCAGCCACCGAACCGTCACTCCGGGTGGTGCCCGTCGTGGTTGCCGGGGGGGCAGCGGGAGCTCTCGCCGCGGGCGGGATCACCGTCGCTCTCGGCACAGGGTTTCTTGCGACCGTGACTGCCGTCGTCGCGGGTGGGGCCGCGTTCGGCGCAGCAGCCCTGCTGTCAGGTGGTGCGCTCGGAAGCGTGTGGGGGTCGTGCCCGGCGCGTCCCGAGCGTCCGCTCAATGCGGCGGATACACCCCCGTAGCGGCGGACTCGGCGGTCTGCCAGAACACGTCGCTGATCTCGCCGATCAGATCGACCAGGCCCTGCGACACTTCGGGATCCACCGACTTCTTTGCATCACCGGCCTGCTTGATGGCCCTCCAGAACAGATCGTGGAGTCCGGGGAACTGCTCGAGATGGTGCGGCTTGAAGAAGTCCGTCCACAGCACCGCGAGGTGGTGTTTGACGAGTTCCGCACGCTCCTCCTTCACCGATACGCATCTGGCTCGAAAGACGTCGTCATCCGATGCGTGGTACTTCGTGCAGCAGTTGAGCACGGAACGGGCTTCGATCATGGCCTGGGCGGGGTCGTACACGCCGCAGAAGAGATCACAGTGTGCATGAGCGACACGGCTGGGTCTGAACCAACCCACGGGTTCACCTCCGCTAGAGCTGTCTTGGTAGCGATCCGACCCTACACCGTCGCCTCGGAGCCGAGACCGGTCACCCCGGAGCCGTACACTCCGCAACGATGGGGAAAAGGCGAACGGCCCGCATCGGTTTGATCGCAGGCGTCATCGCCGCTGCCGTGGCGATGGCGCGCGGCAGGTTGCGTCGTTTCGAGATCGTCGAAGACTCCATGTTGCCGGCCCTCGCATCCGGCGACTACGTGGTGGCGGTGCGGCGATCGGAAGCTCCCCTTCGTGGCGAGATCGTGATCTTCGAGGCCCCGGGTCGGCCCGGGTTCGACGTCGTCAAGCGTGTCGTCGGGCTGCCAGGAGAGTCGGTCGAGATCGGGAGGGGCGCGGTGCACATCGACGGATCGGTGCTCGCCGAGCCGTGGGCTGACGGCCCGACGTTTCCCGAAGGGCGATGGGACGTGGGCGGCCACGCGGTCTTCGTCCTCGGCGACCGTCGCGCCGCATCGGCCGGGGATGGCCGGCAGATCGGTCCGGTCGATCTGCCGAGGGTGCGATGGCGCGTGACGTGGCGCTACTGGCCGCCGGGCCGTATCGGCAGGATCTGACCGTCCTCAGCTTGCGCGTCGGGTGGCGATGAACAGCAAGTCGAGCGCCACGGCGGGGTCGTCGTCTCGCTCCACGAGCCGCTCTACCTTCTCGTTTCGAGCGACTTCGAGCCCCGCGAAGTCGAGCGCGACGTCTTGCTCGCCGAACAGCACCTCCGGGCGTTGCGGACCTCCGTAACCGTGTTCGAGGTTGTCCCGGTGATGGGCCACGAGAAACAGCGTGCCGCCCGGCGCCAGCGCCCGCACCGCGGAGGCGTGAACCACCTTCCTGCGGTCCTCCTCGAGTTGCAGGTAACTGAGCAGCACGAGATCGAAGGCATCGGCCTCGGGCTGCCACGTCACCAGGTCCGCTGCGATGAACTCGATGTCGACACCGGCGGTCGCGGCAAGGTCCGCAGCGTGGCCGATGGCGACGTCGGAGAGGTCGACGCCGGTGACATCGTGTCCCCGCAGAGCCAGCCAGATCGAGTTTCGGCCCTGACCGCAGCCCAGATCGAGCACGCGGCGCGGAGACCATCCCGACAGGTGCCGGCCGACGAAGACGTTCGCTTCCGACCCGAACACGAGGCCCTTGTAGTCGTACCGCTCGTTCCAGTATGTGCGGCGTTCTGAGGGATCGACCATGAGAGACATCGTAGGTCCCATCACGTAGCCTGGGACACCGATGAACCTCACACGACTTCTGTTCCGCGCGCTGCTCGGCAAGCGGCTCCCCACGTACGAGGGCGTGCTCCCCGTCGATGGGTTGGAGGGGGCCGTGTCCATCGGACGCGACCTGTACGGCATTCCCCACATCGCCGCCACCACGAGCCACGACGCGTGGTTCGCCCTGGGTTTCTGCCAGGGCCAGGATCGCGGTTTCCAGCTCGAGGCACAGCGCAGGGTCGTGCGTGGCACGCTCGGCGAGCTGCTCGGCCCGGAGGCGTTGGACGTGGACCGGCTCAGCAGGAGGATGGGGCTTGCTGCGGCTTCGCACACCACCCTGAGAAGGATGCGCAGCACGGATCGCGCCGCGCTCAGTGCCTTCGCCGCGGGCGTCAACGCCGCGACGGACACGGGAGCGGCAGCCCGACCGCATGAGCTCACGCTGCTGCGAGGCCCCGCGACCGCCTGCACACCTGAGGACGTCGTCGGCCTCACGCTCCTGCAAGCCTTCGCCTTGGCCTCGAACTGGGACTCCGAGCTGGCGCGCCTCGAGATTCTCATGAACGACGGCCGCGAGGCACTGGCCGCGCTAGATGCGACGTACCCCGAGTGGCACCCTGTGACGAGCCCACCGGGGACGGAAGCGGGACCCGCGATCGATGCTCTGCGCCGCGATATGGATCGGTTCGCAGAGACCGTGCAACTGGGGGCCGGCTCCAACAACTGGGCGCTGTCTCCGGAGCGGACCGCCACCGGAAGGCCCCTCCTCGCAAATGATCCCCACCTGGCGCCCGTGCTCCCGCCGCACTGGTACCTCGCTCACGTGACCACCGGTGAGTGGGGACTGGCCGGTGCCTGTCTGGCAGGCACACCCAGTTTCGGCGTCGGGCACAACGGCCATGTCGCCTGGGGCGTCACCGCAGGGCTCATCGACAACACCGACCTCTTCGTCGAAGAGATCGGAGAAAACGGAACGTCCGTCCGCTCCGGCGACGACTACGTGGCGTGCCCCGTCCGAACCGAGGTGATCAAGGTCAAGGGCGGTCCCCCCGTGATCGAACGTGTCGTCGAGACGCCCCGAGGCCCCATCATCAGCCCGGCGTTGGACCGGACACCGGTGGCGATCTCGATGAGCGCGACCTGGCTCGACCCGGAGCGCCCCGGGATGCTGGCAACGGTTCACGAAGCTCGCACCGTCGAAGACGCTCATGCCGAGATGCGGTGGTGGCACGGACCGTCGCTCAACGTGACGCTCGCAGACGACACCGGATCCATCGCGTGGAAGCTCATAGGGGAAGCGCCGCGCCGGGTGTCGGGTCACGGCACGCTCCCGCTCGCCGGGTGGGCGGCGGACACCGGGTGGAGTGAGGACCGCGTCCCGTACGAGGAGCTACCCGGAGCGACTTCGCCGCGAGCCGGGTTCGTGGCGACGGCGAACAACCGGCCTCAGCGGGAGGACGAGGAGCCGTTCCTCGGGGTCGATTGGATCGACGGGCACCGCATCACGCGCATCGTGGAGCTGCTCGAGGCCGAAGACGACTGGACGGTGGACAAGACGCTCCGCATGCAACTCGACACCGTGTCTCCTGCATGGACCGATCTGCGGGACTCCGTCCTGGGCGTCGGAGAGCGGGGCGATTTCGTCGCTGCGTACCGGCTCCTCGACCGCTGGGACGGTGACATGGCGACGACATCGCCCGCCGCGACCGTGTTCGTAGCGTGGTTGATCGAGATGGAGCACCGGGTTGCGTCGGCGAAGGCTGTGACCACCGCAGCGACCGTTCTCGGGAAGGGCCACGCCCCCGCCGCGCTGAGCCCGTACAGCATGTTCGCCTTCCGCCGCATCGGCCACCTCACCGCCTTGCTCCGCGACCGCCCCGATGGGTGGTTCGACGACTGGAATGCAGAGATCGCCGCGGCGCTCGCCGCCGCGGAGGCCACGCTCCGCAGCCGGTTCGGAGCTGCGACCTCAGGATGGGCATGGGGCACGGCGCGGCCGCTCACGTTGCGTCACGGTGCTGGGGAGAAGCCTCCGCTCGACAAGGTCTTCAACATCGGCCCCATTCCGTGGAGCGGCGGGTTCTCGACGGTGTCGCAATCCGGGGCTCCACCACTCGACCCGTTCGGCAATCCGAGCGCGATCGCGTCACTGCGTGCCGTGATGGACGTCGGTGCCTGGGATCGCAGCCGGTTCTCCCTCCCCGGAGGGCAGTCGGGCAACCCGGTTTCGCCGCACTATGCAGACCAGGTCGAGGCGTGGCGGAACGGCGAGGGAGTCCCGATGCCGTGGAGCAGGGA
>JBHHXA010000050.1:0-11161 GCA_046756805.1 Acidimicrobiia bacterium | reverse complement strand
GCCATCGGCACGGTTGCAGCGGTGGGCCAGCGCGTGTCCCAGCTCGTGGAGCACGTTTCCGAGGCCGTGGAGCGACGTGTTGGGGCGGATCATGATGCGCACGTCGTCCGGGACCTCGAGGATGCCTGCGTAACCATGGATCGGCTGCTGTCGAACCACCCAGGTCAGCGATCTCGCTTCCGCCTCCAGGCCGAGCAGCGATGCGGCCCGCCGTGCGGTGTCCGGCGCATGTCCTCTGGCCGGTCCGGCCACCCGGCCCAACCCCTCCTGCCAGGTCTCGAGCGTGAGGCCGGCGTCGCGCGCCACCCCCGCCGCGTCGCCGCGTAGCGAGTCCCTCGTCACACCCATGTGGTCGGTCACCGCGGCCAGATCGAGTTCTTCGGATCGCATCGCCAGGGCGCCGCACGACGCGAAACCCAGATCACGGGGAGGTCGTTCCGAAGGGTGATCAATGCAACCACGTCGTGCCGCATCGCCCCGTCCAGCGAGCGCCGCCACGATTGCGTCAGGACGTCCGGCACCTCGAGATAGGTGGACCAGTCGTCGAGTCGGTTGTGAAGACCCGCGACATCCGGGCGCATGTCCACGAGGCCGCGCTGCAGCACATGCCGGAGCACGTCCACCTTGCGGCCGTTCCCGAGACCGTCTTCGCTGTGGGTGACGATGAGCTGGTAGAGCCCTGCTTCAACGCCGCCGGGATCGTGTCGGGCACCTTCTGTGTGGTTGAGCCAGCGCAACCGCTGCAGCCTCCACAGGCCCTCGAGGTACGCGCTCTCGAACCGCGCTGCGCCTACGGACTCCGAATCGACCACCCGTCAACCGTACCCCGGCCACCGGCGCGCGAAGCTGTCACACCCCCTCCATACCCTGCCGGAATGTTTGCTGCCGTCACATCAGTCGTCCTCGTCGGAGTCGAACCTCGCCCGGTCCGCGTCGAGGCCCACGTCACTTCCGGGCGATCGAGCATCGTCATCGTCGGGCTCCCCGACGCCGCGGTGCGCGAGGCCAGAGAGCGGGTCCGAGCCGCGTTGCGATCGAGCGGGATCGCGCTTCCCTCCCGTCGCATCGTCGTGAACCTGTCCCCGGCCGACGTGCCGAAGAGCGGCTCGGCGTACGACCTGCCGATGGCCGTTGCCATCCTGGCGGCCTGCGGTGAGACGTCGGCCGAAGTCACGCGCATGGTCACGCTGGGCGAATTGGCGCTCGATGGTCATGTTCGCCACGTCCGGGGCGGATTCGCCGCGGCGCTCGTGGCGCGAGAAGTAGGGCTGCCGTGTGTGCTTCCCCCTGCGGCAGCCGCCGAGGCGGTGGCGCTACCCGGTGCGGGCGTGCGCGCCGTGACCTCGCTTCCAGAAGCTCTCGCGGTCGCCGTAGGGCGCTCGACGGGTTCGCCCATCCCGGAACTCGCCACTCCCGATCAAACCTGCCCGGATCTCGGCGAGGTACGGGGCCAGCTCGCACCGAGGCGTGCGCTCGAAGTTGCGGCCGCAGGGGGTCACCACCTTCTCATGACCGGCGCACCCGGAGCAGGCAAGACGATGCTCGCGCGGTGCTTGCCGGGTCTGTTGCCGGGGCTCACACCGGAGGCAGCTCACGAGATGTCGCTGGTGTGGACGGCGGCGGGCCGGCTTCGCGGCCCGATCAGGTCCGCACCCTTTCGCGCCCCCCATCACTCTGCGACGCTCGCATCGCTCGTGGGAGGTGGGTCCGGCGTGCCCGTGCCGGGAGAAGTCAGCCTGGCACATCGTGGTGTGCTCTTCCTCGACGAGTTGGGGGAGTTCCCTCCCCATCTGCTGGATGCGCTCCGGCAACCGATAGAGGACCAGTCTGTCGTCGTCGCCCGCAAGGGCGCCTCCGTCCGGTTCCCGACTTCCGTGCAGATGGTGGCGGCCACCAACCCCTGCCCTTGCGGGTACGCAGGTGATCGGCTCGTTGCCTGCCGGTGCACGCCACGGGCCGTCGACAAGTACCGGCGACGGCTGTCCGGCCCCCTCCTCGACCGGTTCGACATGCGAGTCCGGCTGGGTCGAGTGGAGCCCGGAGAGCTGGCCGCCTCTGGAGGTGAGCCCAGCCCCGCGGTCCGTACCAGGGTGCTTGCGGCACGAACGAGACAGGAGGAGCGGGGAAGGCTCAACCGGGAGCTCACGGGGGCAGACCTCGACCGGCTGGAGTGGGACGGCGACGCGATGCAGCTCCTTGAAGACGCTGTCGACGGTCAGTCACTCACCGCCCGCGGCTGGAACCGTGTCCGCAGAGTCGCCGTCACGATTGCGGACCTCGACGAGGCGGGCGTGATGGGCAGCGACCATGTCGGCGAAGCCCTTGGATACCGGAGTGCGGCGTGAACGACGCCCGGCTCCGCATCGCTTTCGCCGGGCTTCATCCCGACAAGACCAGGGAGCTGCTGGCTCGATTCGGCCCGAGAGGTGCGCTGCGACGGATCATGGCCTCTGCGTCGTCTCCCCGAGCGGCCCAGGCGGCGGCGGTCGACGCGACGACCCGGCATCGGGAACTGCGCGCCCTCGGCCTCCAGTTCCTCCTCAAGGGGTGTTCCACGTACCCGAGCCACCTCGCCGAGCTTCCCGATGCTCCGGACGCGCTGTTCGTGCGGGGTACCCTCGGATCGGATCGGGGTGTGGCCGTCGTGGGCACCAGGCG
Source organism: Acidimicrobiia bacterium (assembly GCA_046756805.1). GTDB lineage: Bacteria > Actinomycetota > Acidimicrobiia > Spongiisociales > UBA5794 > CAMYMC01. The sequence goes on along the minus strand of JBHHXA010000050.1, from coordinate 8,503 downwards.
TTGCACGACCTACGGCCGGCGTCTGGCCCGGGCGTACGGGGCTGCCATCGCGGGCGCGGGATGGCCGCTCGTCAGCGGTCTCGCCAGGGGCATCGACGGCGCGGCCCACACGGGAACGGTGGGCGCCGGTGGCTATGGCGTCGCCGTGCTCGGTTGTGGTCTCGACGTGAGCTACCCGCGCGAGCACGGTCCGCTGGCCCGGGAGCTTCTCGAACACGGAGGCGCCATCGTGTCCGAATACCCGCCCGGGACGCCTCCAGAGGGCTGGCGGTTTCCCCCTCGCAACCGCATCTTGTCAGGTCTGGCCGCGGCGGTGGTCGTTGTCGAGGCAAACGTGCGTGGCGGCGCGCTCATCACGGCGAACGCCGCCCTCGAGCACGGAACTCGGGTGTTTGCGGTGCCCGGGGATGTGGGGAGGGAGTCGTCGGAAGGCTGCAATCGTCTGATCAGAGACGGCGCGCAGCCGGTGCTGGACCCGGCCGACCTCGTCGCGGAGCTCGAACTCGTGCTCGGTCCCGTCAATCGATCCCGCGACCACGTGGTCGATGCCGGCCTTCCCGTCGAGGTGCCGGGCGAGGGGATCAGCGTCGATGACCTGGTCGTGCGGCTGGCAATGGATCCGGGTCGAGCGCTGGCGCAGCTCGCGACGTGGGAGACCGGCGGGCTGGTGGAGAGGATCGGCGAGGTGGTGTACCCGGTCGCCGAACGTTGACGGCGGCCGGGGCAGGGGCCACCATCGCAGGCCATGGCCGTATTTCTCGCCCCCTGGATCGCCGAAGACGTCGAGGACTATCTGCGCCGCCTCGACGTCGAGCGCGGGCTCTCTCCGCACACGCTTGCCGCGTATCGGCGCGATCTCACCCAATTCGCCACATTCTGCGATCGGCTGGGGATCGAGAACCTTGCTCAAGTCGACCGCCGAGTCATCCGACGTTTTCTTGCACAGCTAACGAGCCGTGGTCTCGCGCCGCGGTCGTCTGCGCGAAAGCTGTCTGCAGTCCGCTCGTTCTTGGAGGACACGGTGCGAAGGGGTCGACTCAGGGCAAATCCTGCCGTGGGGGTGCCCCAACCCAAACGACCGGTCACGCTGCCCAAGTCCTTGCCATCGGGTGCCCTCAACGCCCTGCTGGACGGGATCGAGGGCGACGCACCCGTGGATCTCAGGGATCGGGCGATCATCGAAGTGCTCTACGGCACCGGGGTCCGCGTCTCCGAGCTGGCGGGGCTCGACCTCGGCGACATCGGCAGCGACGCGTATCTTCGTGTCACAGGAAAGGGCGACCAGGAGCGAGCGGTGCCCCTCGGTCCCGCGGCCCGATCGGCGCTGTATCGTTGGGTGGTGCGAGGTCGACCCGCGTTGGCCTCGGCGAGCGCAGGCTCGGCGGTATGGATCGGGGCGAGGGGTGGCGCTCTCGATGCGAGGGGCATCCGAAGAATCGTGAGGAAGCGACTCGGGACCTTCCCTCACGCGCTGCGGCATTCCTTCGCAACCCATATGCTCGAAAACGGTGCCGATCTCAGGACCGTGCAAGAACTCCTCGGTCACGCCGAACTGGGCACCACACAGATTTACACTTCCGTCTCCCGAAGACACCTCAGGACTACCTATGACCGAAGCCATCCGCGTGCCTGAGCGCGCAGAAGAAGAACTACAAGAGCTCTGGGAAGGTTTCAAGTCGACCGCGGACGGTGCGGCTCGGGACGGTCTCATCCTGCACTACTCGGCCCTCGTCAAGTTCGTGGCAGGGCGGTTGCGCGCCGGGCTTCCACGAAGCGTGGATCCCCAGGACCTGATCTCCTACGGCACGTTCGGTCTCATCGATGCGATCGACAAGTTCGATCCAGAGCGCGGCTACAAGTTCGAGACCTACGCCGTCAACCGGATCAAGGGAGCCATCCTCGACGAGTTGCGGGCGCTCGACTGGGTGCCGCGATCGGTCCGGGCCAGAGCGCGCGAAATTCAGCGCAGCCTGGCCGAACTGGAACACGGCTTGCAGCGGTCGCCGACCGACGAGGAGCTCGCAGAGCACATGAACGTGCGTCTGTCGACGCTCCAGGCGCACCTCTCGGAGATCTCGACGCTGGGCTTCGTGGCCCTCGACGAGCTCCTCAACCCGGCCGAGCGGGACTCCGGTGCGGTACGGGACATGCTCGCCGATCCGAAGGCGCTCGATCCGAGCGGCTCGTTCGAGCGGGAGGAGACGAGATACATGCTCGCCGACTCCATCAACCGGCTGGCCGACCGGGAGCGCCTCGTCGTCACGCTCTACTACTACGAGGGGCTCACGCTCGCGGAGATCGGGAAGGTCCTCTCCGTCACCGAATCCCGGGTCTGTCAGATCCACACCAAAGCGGTGATGAGCCTCAGGAACCGCCTCATGGAGCCCCCCCTCAAGAGGTAGTGATGACCCCGCCGTCTGCTCGTGGCGACGCCGGCGGCCGGGCGAGATGGTCACCTGATCGGCCCCGGGAGCGAGCCGGTTACACTGCCGCCCCAATCACACACGCTCACCGCAATCTCCTGTGGTCGGCGGTCACGCCCCCGGTGACGTCGCGGAGGCTCAAAGGGTGAGCGGAGGAACAACCAGAACCCAGAAGGAGCCCAACGTGGCAGTCGTCACTATGCGCGAGCTGCTGGAAGCCGGAGTCCACTTCGGCCACCAGACACGCCGCTGGGATCCCAAGATGCGTCCGTACATCTTCGGCGAACGCAACGGGATCCACATCATCGATCTCCGGATGACACTCGAGCGCATCGAAGAGGCGCACGCGTTCGTCAAGGACGCCACCGCCAAAGGCGGGCGGGTGTTGTTCGTGGGAACCAAGAAGCAATCGCAGGCTTCGATCGCGGAGGCCGCACAGAACGCCGGCATGCCGTATGTCAACCATCGCTGGCTGGGCGGCATGCTCACCAACTTCCAGACCATCAGCAAGCGCATTCGCTACATGCTCGAGCTGGAGCAGATGGAGACGTCGGGCGAGATGGAGGCGCTCCCCAAGAAGGAGCGGCTCAAGCTGCGCCGAGAGCTTGGCAAGCTCCAGACGGTGCTCGGCGGCGTCCGTGACATGGACCGCGTGCCGCAGGCCGTCTTCGTGATCGATGTGAAGAACGAGCACATCACGGTTGCGGAGACGAGCAGGCTCGGCGTGCCCCTCATCGCACTCGTGGACACCAATTGCGATCCCGACGACGTGGATCTCGTCATTCCGGGCAACGACGACGCCATTCGATCGGCACAGCTGCTGACGTCGATCATCTCGAACGCGGCGCGTGAGGGGCGAGAGCTCTTCGAGGCGGGTCGCGAATCGCGTGAGGCGGCCGCAGACGAGCCGGGTGAATGACGATGGTGGACTTCACAGCGAAGGACGTCCAAGCACTCCGGTCTGCCACCGGTGCCGGCATGATGGATGCGAAGCGCGCCCTCACCGAGGCCGCGGGCGATGTCGAGCGTGCCACGGAGATCCTCAGGGAGAAGGGCCTCGCCGCAGCGGCGAAGCGCTCGGGGCGGGCTCAGGCGCAGGGTGCCGTCGGCAGCTACCTGCATCACCAATCAGGGCGACCGGTGATCGGCGTCCTCGTCGAACTGGCCGCGGAGACGGACTTCGTGTCGAAGAGCGACGAGTTCCTCAAGACGGCGAACGACATCGCGATGCACATCGCCGCTGCGGACCCGCAGTGGGTACAGCGCGAGGACGTGCCGGACACGGTCGTCGCCAAGGAGCGTGAGCTGATTGCCGCACAGGCGCGCAACGAGGGAAAGCCGGACCACATCGTGGACAAGATCGTCGAGGGGCGCCTCAGCTCGTTCTTCGAGGACAACGTTCTCTACGACCAGACGTTCGTGAAGACCGAGGAGTTCGAGGGCACCGTCGGCGAGGTCGTTCAAGCCCTCACGTTGACGGCACGTGAGAACATCTCCGTCGCGCGATTCTCCCGAGTCCAGGTCGGCGGGGGCGATTGACGTGGGGAGAAGGGTCGTCCTCAAGCTCTCCGGGGAGGCCTTTGCCGATCCCGAGTTGAACTTCGGCATCGATGCGAAGACGGTGGCTCGCGTCGCAGCGGAGATCGCCGAGGTGCACGACGAGGGCCACGAGATCGCCGTGGTCGTCGGTGGCGGCAACATCTTCAGGGGCCTCAGCAGCGCCGCGGAGGGGATGGACAGGGCGAACGCGGACTACATGGGGATGCTGGCCACGGTGATCAACGCGCTCGCGATGCGCGATGCGCTCGAGCGCGCCGGCTCACCGACCCGGGTACAGACGGCCATCACGATTCAGGAGGTCGCCGAGCCCTACATCCGGCTGCGCGCCATCCGCCATCTGGAGAAGGGCAGGGTCGTCGTGTTCGCCGGCGGGACGGGGAACCCGTTCTTCACGACGGACACGACTGCTGCCTTGCGCGCCGCAGAGATCGGGGCGTCGGCGGTCCTCAAAGCGACGAAGGTGGACGGCGTCTATACCGCGGATCCGGCGAGCGACGAATCGGCTCTGCTCATCGACGACGTCACCTACCTCGACGTCATCGCGAGGAGACTCAGGGTGATGGACTCCACGGCCATTACGATGTGCATGGACAACGATCTGCCGATCCGGGTCTTCAACATCGGTAAGCCCGGCAACATCGCGAGGGCGGTGCGCGGAGAGCGGGTCGGCACGCTCGTGCACTGACCGGAGGTAGCGGCCCGGTCTTGCACCAGGAAGACTGCGAGGTGGCGTCGTGATCAAAGAGCTGCTCGACGATGCCTCGTCGAAGATGGACGGGGCGATCAACCACACGGCCCAGGAGTTCGCGACGGTGCGCACGGGGCGCGCCAACCCCGGCCTCCTTCACCGAATCACGGTTGACTTCTACGGGACACAGACGCCCCTCCAGCAGATCGCCGGCTTCTCGGTGCCTGAAGCCCGTATGCTCATCGTGCAGCCGTACGACAAGTCCACGATCCGGGCCATCGAGCGGGCCATTCAGGAGGCCGACCTCGGTCTCAATCCCTCGAACGACGGCAACATCATCCGGCTCGCATTCCCGGCCCTGACCGAAGACCGACGCCGGGAGCTCATCCGGGTGGTGCGCGCCCTCGCCGAGGAAGGGCGGATCGCCATCCGGAACGTCAGGCGTCACACGAAGGACGACCTCGAGGAGCTCGGGGTGTCCGAAGACGACATCCGTCGGGCGGAGAAGACGCTTCAGGAGTTGACCGACGAGCACGTCGCTCGGCTCGACGAGCTCGTCGAACACAAGGAACAGGAGCTGTTGGAGGTCTGAGCGACCCCCGACGCGGGAGGGCGATTGGCACGTAGCGACGACCCGGGGGCTTTTGATCCCCATCCCGGTGACCCCTGGCATCCCGGTTGGCAGCCTCCGGCCGCATCGGACCCGGAGGCCGGTGAGGAAGCTGATGACGAGACCGCGTCGTCGGTAGAGCAGGTGTATGGCCCCCTCAGCCGTCTCGGCGAGACCGAGGACGACGACGAGATCGGGGACCCTCCGCCGCTGCCGCCGCCCCCCTCTGGTGCGACGGCCACGCTGCAGACACCGTCCTCCGCTCCGTCCGCTACCGACCGAGCAGAGCTGCAGTGGAGCACTCGCAACATCGAGGAAGAGCGGAGGCTGGAGGCCGCAGCTGCCACCTTTGCAGCCGCAGAACTGCGCGAAACGGCACGAGACCTGGCACAGGAGACGGCAGACGTCGAAGCGGAGCGGGAGCGCACCGAGGCCATGCGCCGCGGCGAGCAGGTCGAAGTGGCCGAGACCGTATGGGTCCACGACGAACTCACATCGCTCGAGCAGACGCTTGCGAGCGATGAGGCCGGTGAACTCGACGAACGCCTCGACTCGGAAGCGGCCCGTCGTTCGGAGCAGGTCGAGTCGGCGCTCGGAGTCGAGGCGGCGGAGGACGCGGCCGGAGCCGCGATCTCTCTTGGTCAGTTCGAGACGTTTCGCGAATCTGTCGAATCGGACGCGGAAGCCGAGCGGCGCCGCTCCGCCGTCGAGGGCACCGAGGCGTCCTTGGTACATGATCGGCTCGAGCGAATCGAACATGACCTCGCGGGCTACGACGCGGATACCGAGAGCGAGAATCTGACCGCTGAGGAGGGACGCCGCGTCGAGCAGATCGAGTTCGCAGGCGGAACCGAGGCCGCTGAGGCCGCACATGAGACCGAAGCCGCCGTGGCCGATTTCGAGGACTATCGCGGTGTCGTGGAGCGCGATGCCGAGGTTTCCCGGATGCGCGAAGAGGTTGCCGGCGCAGAGGAGGACGACTTCGACGGCCTGATGCGCGCCGCGGTGAGTGAGCTTGTCGCCGAGGCCGCCGCTGCAGATGCAGGTGAGTCCGCAGCCGAGATGAGCAAGGCTCACTCCGGAGGCGAGCTGGTACGCAGCGAGGACGCGTCTGCGGATCTCGAGCTCTTCGCATCCGAGCTGATGGACGCCGAAGGGGTGGAAACCCTCGGTGCTGCGGCCGCCGAAGCGGCCCTCAGCGAGACCGGGGTCGAGGCGGCGGAAGCCGACGATTTCGCCATCTCTCTCGAGGCGACGCAACTCGATCTGACGGAGGCCGAAGCCGACGCCGCCGCGGAAGCTGCCGCAGACGAGGCAGGCCGTTTCGAAGAGCAGCGCGAACAGGCCGTCGCCATCGAGCGAGAGGAGCGCCTGGAGCAGGTGGCGGCGAGGTTCTCCCACGAGGAGGAATCGCTGCGGTTCGCAGCCGAGGTCGACGAACGGTTCGCTCTCGACGCCGAGCTGCAACGCGCCCTGGATGCGACGACGCCTGCGCCCGATGCTGCCGCGGTCGGGGTAGCCGTCGCGGTGCCAGGAGCGGGGGTGCAGCGCTTCGGGTGGCTGCGACGGCTGTTCCGGGTGGGGACCACTCCGGTCGCCGAGGAGGTCCTGCTTCCTCAGCTGGGCCCGGCCGAGATCGCGAATTCTGAACTGGAGACGCTCGAGGTGGCAGAATCGCAGGACGGGGGGAGCGATGGGCCGGTCGGCGAACGTTCGGAGGACGAGTTCGTGGAGCAAGACGACGAAGACGTGACACCGCCGGGCGAGGGTCTGTTCGACGTTTCGGAGTCATCCGACGCCGACCCGGACATGGACTACGCAGCCGACGTCGTCCTCGCCATCGACTCCGACGCCGATCCGGACACGGGCTTCGAAGCCGCCGTCGACCTCGCGATCGACGCCGAGATCGACCCGGACACGGACGCCGACATCGCTTCAGACGCCGTGACCGTGGCGGCCGAGCCGGATGCGGACGAAGCGGCCCCAGGACAGTGGTTCACCGTGCTGACGGAAGAGGACGACGACGCAGCCGCCGCGGAACCCGAGGAAGAGCTGGACGCATCCGATGCTGCGGTTGAGGCCCATCGTGAGGATCACGCCACGGTCATCCCCATCATCGTTGCACCGGATGCCGAGGATGCCGACGGGGCCGACGGGGCCGAGTCGCCGCCGACCTGGTCTGGTGCCCCCTCCGGCGACGACGATGCATCTGAGGACATCGCCGGCGTGGCAGCCGAAGGCGAGGATGAAGAGCGTCCGGACGATGCATCCGACATCGCTCTCGTCGACGACGAAGCCGACCAGGTCGAGGACGAAGGCTCCGAGTTTGCGTCGGCATGGGCAGCATCGGAGCTCGACGACGACATCCCGGACTTCGCTGCCTTCACGAGCGAGGAGTACGTGCTGAGCTCCACCGAGGAGTACGCGGGCCTCGCCGACGCGGTCGCGAAGGCGGCGGAGGAGGATTCAGGGGAGCTGGCTGCCGTGAGCGCCCCCATCCCGGGTCTCGAGACCGGCGTCGTGGGCTTCGACGACGTGGTGGACCAGGCCGTCGACGACGCAGGACCGCTCCCGGCGCGGCGATCGAATCTCGCCCTCAGGGTCATCACCGGGCTGGGACTCCTGGCCCTCTTCGGCTTTTCGTTGCTCTCGCCGGTAGCCACCGGGCTGCTCGTGCTCGCTGTGATGCTCGTGGCCGCCTCCGAGTTCTACACCGTCCTCATTCGGAGCGGGTACCGACCCATCGCCCTCTTCGGCTTCCTCGGGATCCTCGGCGCCCAGCTCGGAACATGGGCGTGGGGCGCCGGCTCTGTCGTCGTGGCGGGGATCCTGACGCTCGTGGCAACGGCGCTTCTCGTCGGGGTGTCCCCAGCGCAACGGCACAACATGGAGAACCTCTCGCTCACCATCGGGGTGATGCTGTGGATCGGCGGCCTTGGAGCGTTTGCGTTCGCGATGGTGGACGCGGCCGAATTCCGATGGCTCCTCGGCTCGGTGGTCGTCACGACTGCCTTCATGGACGTCGCACAATTCTTCGTGGGTCGCAGGATCGGGAAGCACCCTCTTGCCCCCTGGGTGTCGCCGAAGAAGTCGATCGAGGGCCTCGTGGCCGGTCTCATCGCTGCGCTCGGTGCCGGCATCGGCTTCGGGTTCTTTGGTCCGTTCGACCTGGCCAGCGGTCTGGCCCTGGGTGCCGTCGTTGCAGCCGCTGCCCCATGGGGA
>JBHHXA010000049.1:0-11274 GCA_046756805.1 Acidimicrobiia bacterium | reverse complement strand
CCGCCCGACGGTGGTCGGCGGCTCAGGAGCGCCTCATCTCACGGGCATGAGATCGAGCTGCGCCTGGTGATGACGCCGTTGAGCAGTCGGACGTCACGTCAATTCCGAGATCGTCGGCGAGCCTGGAACCGACGCACATCCGCAGCCCATACACTCGGCGCATGAGCACCGAGGACATCTACACCCACGGGCACCATCCCGCAGTCGTCTTTGCTCATGGGACACGGACGATCGCCAACTCGGCGGCGTACCTCGCACCACACCTCGTGAAGGGAATGCGGTTGCTGGACGTCGGGTGCGGACCGGGGAGCATCACCTGCGAGATGGCAGCGGCGATCGCCCCGGGAGAAGTGGTCGGGGTCGATGCCGACACCGGTGTGCTCGACGTCGCGAGGGCTCGCGCCCGGAAGCTCGACCTGGCGCACATCGAGTTCGAGGGTGCGGACGTCTACGACCTCCCGTTCGAGGACGGCTCCTTCGATGTCACCCATGCCCACCAGGTGCTCCAGCACCTGGCGCGTCCCGTCGATGCGCTGCTCGAGATGCGCCGGGTGACGGTCACCGGCGGGTTGGTCGCCGCCCGCGACGCTGACTACGGCACCATGGTGCACAGCCCCCGCTTCGAGGGCATCGACCGGTGGCGAAGCCTCTACACGGTGCTCGGTCATCGCGCCGGCCACGAACCGAACGCGGGACGTGAACTCGCCGGCTGGTTCGCCGCGGCCGGGCTCGAGCAGCATGTGGTGACGACCTCGACGTGGCAGTACGCCACTCCCGACGAGCGCCATGCCTGGGCGGAGGCGTGGACCAACCGGATCCGGCACGCCCGAATGCACGACCTCGCCGTCGAGCTCGGGCTCGCCACCGAAGACGAGCTCGAAGCCATGGCCGCCGACTGGGAGCGATGGGCCGACCATCCGAACGGGTACTTCGCGTTCCTCCACGGTGAGGTGGTCGCAACCATCCCCGGCTGATCCGGACACCGTCGACCCAGCTTGCTACAGTATCACCGCCTCTGAAAGCGTTTTCATGGGGACCGGAGGGACATGAGCAGCGATGGCCCCTGGTGGCGCGGAGCAGTCGGCTACCAGGTGTATCCGAGGTCGTTCGCCGACAGCAACGGCGACGGCATCGGCGATCTCGAAGGAATCCGCGCCAGGCTGACCTACCTCAGCTGGCTCGGGGTCGACGCCGTGTGGATCAGCCCGTTCTATCCCTCGCCCGGTCACGACCACGGCTACGACGTATCCGACTACACCGCAGTGTCACCTCGTCATGGATCTCTCGACGACTTCGACCGGCTCGTCAAAGAGGCGAAGCGGCTCGACCTCCGGGTCCTGGTCGACATAGTCCCCAACCACACCTCGTCAGATCACCCCTGGTTCCGCGAAGCGATGCGAGGCACCGACGACCCGAAACGCGACTACTACTTGTGGCGCGACCCGGCACCCGACGGCGGTCCCCCGAACAACTGGGTGAGCCACTTCGGTGGGCCCGCATGGACGCTCGACCCCGCATCCGGTCAGTACTACTGCCATCTCTTCCTGCCGGAGCAACCGGACCTCAACTGGTCGAACGAGGAGGTACGCGGAGAATTCGATGCGATCCTGCGTTTCTGGTGTGACCGTGGCGTCGACGGGTTTCGGATCGATGTCGCCCACGGCATCGCCAAGGACCCGGACTTCCGCGACAACCCGCTCGTGCGGGAGATCACAGACCCCGTCGACCCCAGGGTCGTGTTCCACGCGTACGACCACATCCACGACCTCGATCAGGACGCCAACATCGAGGTGTTCCGCCGGTGGCGCGACGTCGTCAGGCCGTACGGAGCCATGCTCATCGGCGAGATCGGCGCCGAGAGGCCGGACCGTGTCGCACGCTACGTCAAGGATCGAGACGGTCTCCACACCGTGTTCTACCTGCAACCGGTCTGGATGCGGTGGGAACCGGCTCGGCTGCTCTCCAAGGTGCGTGCGATGCACGATCTGGCTCCGACCGGAGTCTCCTGGGTCATCAACAACCACGACGACTCGCGATCCGTCACCCGCTTCGGCGGTGATCCCGAGGCCCGGGAACGCTCTCTCGCCGTCACGGCGTTCCTTGCCGGTCTCGGTGGCGTGCCTTTCCTCTTTCAAGGCGAGGAGCTCGGCCTCTCCGATGGAAAGATCGACCCCTCCGACCTCGCGGACCCGATCTCCACCCGCAACGCAGGGGCGACCGGACGTGACGGTTCCCGCACCGCGATGCCGTGGGACGACGGTCATGAGAATGGATTCACGACGGCTCCCCATGCCTGGCTGCCCGCCGCACCCCGGGGGATGGAAGAGACGGTGGCCGGACAACGCGATGTCCCCGGGTCGTTCCTCAACCGCTATCGCGACCTACTCGCGATCCGGAGCGCTCATCCCGAGCTGTGGCTGCGGCCCCTCGTCTGGCTCGATACACCTACGCCCGTCGTCGCGGCCTACGTCCGGGGGTCCATGGCAATCGTCACCAACCTCGGCGACGCCCCGGCTGCAATCCCGCTGCCCTTGCAGGGCTGGGAAGTCGTGTTCACCACCCGGCCCGCACCGGTAGGGGTCGGCGCGACCGAAGTGCGGGTGCCGGCCGCGATGACGATCATTCTTCGCTGGACCGGGCCATGACCCGGAGCAGAACCACCATCGAAGACGTGGCACGAGAGGCCGGCGTGTCGGTGGCGACCGTAAGCCGCGCTCTGCGCGACATGTCGAACGTCTCCGCCGGGACGAAGGAGCGCGTCGTCCGGGTCGCAGACCGACTCGGCTACCACCCCCACACCGCGGCGTCGTGGCTCGCATCGGGCCGCACCCTGACGGTCGGGGTGGTCGCGCCGTATTACGACATCTGGTACACGAGCCGGGTGCTGGCCGGTATCGAGAGCGCGATGTCGGCATCCGGCTACGACCTCACCGTGTACGCCGCGGACACGCCGGAGAACCGGGATCGCTTCTTCGACCGGGTGGCGTCGCTCCAGACCAGGGTCGATGGCCTCATCACCGTCGACCTGTTCCCCGACGCCAAGCAGATCCGGCTTCTCGAGGAGTCGCGGATCACGGTCGTCGCCATCGGCGAGACGGTCGCCCCCTTCTCGTCTCTCGCCATCGACAACGCAGGCGCAGGCGAGATGGCGACTCGCCACCTCCTCGATCTGGGACACGAGGGCATTGCCTTGTTCGGCACGCGGGATATTCGCATCGACAACTCGCCCGTCCTGAAACCGAGACGCAAGGGTTGCATCGATGCCCTCGCCGCGGCGGGGTACGTCTCCGATGCTCACGTTGACGTCGACTGTGATCTGTCCGTTCACGGCGGTGCAACCGGACTCGACCGCTACCTCGAGCTCCCCGACCCACCGACGGCCATCTTCTGTCTCTCCGACGAAACCGCCATGGGTGCCATGGGCAGGGCGAGGGACCACGGGATCGAGATCCCCGGAGACGTTTCGATCGTCGGGTTCGACGACCACGACCTCGCGGAACCGTTCGGATTGACCACGATCCGCCAGCCGGTGCGCGCCATCGGCGAGAAAGCGGCAGAGCTGCTGCTCGACGCGATCGCACAGCCCGAACGCGTGATCGACCACGGGTTGATCCCGGTCGAACTCGTCGAGCGGGCTTCGACGGCGCCGCCCCGTCGCAAGGTGGGCAATCCCCGTTGACCACACGAGACCGTGATGTCTATCCTTTCGCGCGCTTACCTCTGTAAGCGCTTACATCCTGGGAGGCTCTCGACACGAAGCTCTACGGCTTCTCAGAATGCTCCTCACCCGTGGGGAGGCCACATGGAAGAGACGGAAGGGGACAACATATGCGCAGAGGATTGCGAGTACGCACCCTGGTGGGCGTGCTCCTTGCGTTTACGCTCGTCGCCGCGGCGTGCGGTGACGACGATGACGCAGCAATAACGACCGCTCCACCGGAAACGGTGGTGGTGACGTCGATCGTCGAGGTCGAGGTTCCTGGCGAGACGGTGACGTCGGTCGTCACCGAGACCGTCGAAGTCGAAGTCGAGGCGGAGAACCCGTTCGAGGGCACGACCGTCACGGTGTTCGGTCCGGAGAGCTCTGACGTCGAGGCTGGAGCGCTGCAATCTGCGCTCGACCTCTTCGCCGCTCAGACCGGCATCAACATCGAGTACACGGGTGCGAGAGACTTCTCCGACCAGATCAACGCACAGGCGGTCGGTGGCAACCCGCCGGACATCGCGGTATTCCCGCAGCCCGGCAAGATCGCCGACTTCGCTCGTGAGGATCTCCTCGCACCGCTGCCCAGCGACGTTGAAGCTGTCATGAACGACAACTTCAGCTCCGCCTGGACCGCGTTCGGCAACGTCGACGGCACGCAGTACGCCATCCCGACGAAGGCCGACCTGAAGTCGCTCGTCTGGTACCGGCCTGCGGACTTTGCAGCCGGCGGCTACGCGATTCCGGAGTCCTGGGCGGATCTGAAGGCGCTCGGTGACACGATGATCGCCGACGGCAACACGCCGTGGTGTATCGGCATCGAGTCCGGTCCGGCAACCGGTTGGACGTTCACCGACTGGGTCGAGGACCTGATGCTCAGGTTCCATGGTCCCGACGTGTACGACCAGTGGGTCGCCCACGAAATCCCGTTCAACGACGCCCGGGTGACCGAGGTGTGGAACGAGATCCTCGGAGTGTGGAACACACCGGGTGGCGTCTTCGCTGCCAACGGGTCGATCGCCGCGACGCCCTTCGGGGCCAACGGTGAGCCGCTCGTCAACGGCGACTGCATGATGCACCGCCAGGCGTCGTTCTTCTCGGCGTTCTTCCCGGAGGGCACGCCTACCGGGCCCGACGGCGTGGACGTCTTCTACTTCCCGGCCGTCGGTGATGACCGGCCGGTGCTCGGAGCAGGCACGCTCGTGTCGGCATTCCGTGACGCACCTGAGGTGTGGGAAGTCATGAAGTACTTCGCATCGTCGGCGTACGCGGACGCTCGCCAGAACCTCCAGCACCTGGCACAGGGTGGAGGGACATCGCTCAGCGGGTATCTCTCGCCGAACCTGAACAAGGATCTCGGGGAGTACCAGCCGCTCGAGCAGTCGTTCCTGGAGTTCCTGGATACCGCATCCGTCGTTCGCTTCGACGGGTCCGACCTGATGCCGGCCACGGTCGGCGCAGGCTCGTTCTGGGTCGAGGCGACCAGCGCGGTCAACGGTGACAAGAGCGTGGACGACGCGATGCAGACCATCGAGGACTCCTGGCCGTAAACCGATGAATCCGATGTGGGAGCGCCGGTAGTCCCGGCGCTCCCACATCCACAACCGAAGACCGTCCAACGTCGCGTGGGAGGGGCGCATGGACAAACTCATCACGACCGCGATTGGCGTCGTGGCGGCCATCGGGCTCAGCGGACTCCTCTTCATCGGCAGCAACAAGGTCTTCGATGTCGCACCCTCCCGCTGGCCGGCATTCACCACGCTTCTCGGCGGGGGCGCAGGGGTCGGCATTGCGATCCTCGTCTGGGCCAACCGGATCAGCCACGGCGGCACCCAGATCGACGTTCCGTGGCTCGTGATCATCGTCACCATCGGAATCGGCCTCGTTGCCGGCTACCTCCTGGGTGTGATCAAAGACCGATGGACACGGCTCGCCATCGGCGCCGGGGCGGGCGCCGTCATCGGGCTGCTCGTGGGCCTCAACATCCGAACTGCGACACTCCAGTTCCAGGGTCTGCGCGATGTGTTCCTGGTCCCGCCTCCCCTACCCGACCTCGACTCCGGGCTGTTGGTCTTGTGGACCGCCATCGGTGCCGCAGTGGGCATCGGATATTGGGCTCTGCGGGTCCGCCGGAAGCCGGTGTGGGGTGCGCTGGTGTTTTGGGCCACCGTGGGGTGGATCGTCGGCGCATTCGGTGCGGTCGACATCGGCCTCGGGACGAGGGGCGAAGCTCAGCTGGCATTGACCGTTGCAGGGGGCGGGCTCGGTGCCGTGGTCGGGTTGACGAAGGTCCCCTCGCTACTCGAGCGTGATCGCATGGCGCAAGGTTCCCGCGTCTACATCTTCCTCGCTCCCTCGCTGCTCTTCATCTTCGCCACACTGGTCGTGCCGACGGCCAGGACGATCTGGCTCTCGTTCCTCGACACCCGCGGCGAGGAGTTCGTCGGTCTCGACAACTACGGCGACATCTTCACCGACGACACGATCGTCGACGTTGCGGACTGGACGAACATCTTCACGAGCCGCCTCTTCATCGTGGGCGCCATCGTGCTCGGGATCGGGCTGGTGGTCTCAGCCGTACTGGGGCGCCGAACAGGCCACCGGCTCGACGTCGGTCCATCGACGATGACCCCCGTTGTCTTCGGGATCTTCCTCCTCGCCTTCGCCGTGTTCTCCACGCTGCGGGGCACGATCATCAACAACCTGTGGTGGGTGTTCACCGTCACCTTGCTGGCCTCGGGACTGGGCCTCGCCATCGCCGTCCTCGCCGACAGATCGAAACGCGAGTCTCTGGCCAAATCGCTCATCTTCATGCCGATGGCCATCTCGTTCGTCGGCGCCGGCATCATCTGGCGGTTCATGTTCACCGCCCGCGACCCGAGCCGGGGCCAGACGGGCGTCCTCAACTCGCTCTGGGTGGGCCTCGGTCAGCTCTCGAACTCGGGTACGGCGCGGACGATCGTCATCATCGTCACGCTTGCTGCGGCGGGGGGTCTTCTCTATCTGGCCTATCGGGGGTGGGTGGCGAAGGCGAACGGAGTAGCCATCGGCGCCGCCGTGATGGCGCTGCCCTTGTTCTGGTTCGTCTATGCGCTGATCGTCGGTGTCGGAGGGTTCGCCGAGATGGAGAACGGCGAGATCATCGCCGACACCATCCTGTTCGTGCAGGAGTCGCCGTTCAACAACTTCTGGCTCATGGTCGTGCTCATCTGGATCCAGACCGGGTTCACCATGGTGATCTTCTCCGCCGCGATCAAGGCCGTGCCGGGCGAGCTGATCGAGGCGGCCAAGGTCGACGGCGCCACCGAGTCGCAGACATTCTGGAGGGTCACGATCCCGCAGATCACGCCGACCATCGGTGTCGTCGTGACCACCCTCATCGTGCTGGTGATGAAGGTCTTCGACATCGTCAAGGTCATGACGAACGGCAACTTCGACTCTCAGGTCATCGCCAACGAGATGTGGCAGCGGGCGTTCACCGAGCTCAACTTCGGGCTCGGGTCCGCACTGGCCGCGGTGCTGTTCCTCGCGGTGTTACCGATCATGTATCTCAACATCCGCCGGATGCAGAAGGCGGCGGTCTGATGACGACGACCACGAAGACCACCGGCCAGACCGCGGCCCAGCGAGCGCGCGAGGAGGGCCTCGGGCCCCGTATCTACGGGTTCCTCAGGGCCATTCCCACCTGGATCCTCTGGCTGCTCGTCATCATCTGGACGATCCCCACATTCGGCCTGCTCGTCAGCTCGTTCCGCACGCGGGATGCTCAGCTCGGCACCGGATGGTGGACCGCCATCACCGAAGGCGGCTGGACGATCGACAACTACACCGACGTGCTGACATCGGGCGCCGAGGGCGGGTTGTGGACCGCGATGCTGAACTCGTTCGCCATTGCCATCCCGGCCACCGTGATCCCGATCGCCGTCGCCGCGTTCGCGGCGTATGCGTTCGCCTGGATCGACTTCAGGGGCAGGGAGTGGCTGTTCATAGCAACGGTGTCCCTCCTCGCCATCCCGGCACAGATGTCTCTCATCCCGCTCCTCCAGCTCTATTCGGGCGGAGGGCACCTCACGATCCCCTGGCTCCAGAGCACGATCACGATCTTCCCCGATCTCGATCTATCGGGAGAGCACGTCTCCGTGTGGCTCACCCACACCGGGTTTGCGCTGCCGTTCGCGATCTTCCTGCTCCACAACTACATCTCCGGACTCCCCCGCGATGTGTTCGAGTCGGCGAGGATCGACGGTGCCGACCACTTCCAGATCTTCTGGCGGCTGGTCATCCCGTTGTCGGTGCCGGTGCTTGCGGCCTTTGCGATCTTCCAGTTCCTCTGGACATGGAACGACTACCTGATCGCCCTCACCATGATCGGCGCCAACGGCCAGAATCTGCCCGCCACGGTGCGGATTGCATCGCTCGCCGGTGAGTTCGGGCGCGTCGAGCACGTCCTGACGGCCGGGGCGTTCATCTCGACGGTGCTCCCCATCGTGGTGTTCTTTGCGCTTCAGCGGTATTTCGTGCGCGGGATCCTGGCGGGGTCGGTCAAGGGATAGCGTGGGTCCAGATCTGGATGGGGGGCATCCGCACTACCCACGCTTGCCGGGGTGCACCGCCTCGAAGTGCTCCACGAAGTCCTCCGCATCGACGGCCGCGATCGTGGATGCGACCAGATCGAGCGGCAGATCGTCGAGCTTGCGAAACCGCACACAGGACGCGCCCATGTCGAGCCGCTTGCCGGTAGCTCGATAGGCCGCTTCGAAGGCCTCCCGCTCCCCATCGATGGCGTACACGCTGGTGAGGTAGAGCGCCATGTGGTTCTTCTGCGAGGCGAGACCCGCATACATGAGCGGTTTGCCGTTGTAGGTGTCCGGGTACGTCTCGAGTGGAACCTGATAGCAGATCATGCCCCAGTTCATGACCTCCTCGTAGCCCCGGGGGAGGTTGTCGAGGATGGCCCGCCTGACGGCCTCGATCGCTTCACGCCGCTCGTCGGGCAACTCCGCGAGGTACTCGTTCACCGTCGCGGCCTCGGATCTCATTCGGCCTCCAGGATCTCGCTCATCTCGACGATGCGCCCCTCGTCGATCGACAGGTGCGCCGCCTGGCCCACGGCGACAGACGTGAGACCGTCTTCCAGCGTCACCTTCGCCGGTGTACCGGCGCGGATCGCCGCCAGGAAGTCGATGTGCTCCAGATAGCTGGCGCCGCTGTGCATCCCGACGTGGGCGATCGAGTCGTCCCGGGCCTCCTCCTCGATCAGGACACCTTCGGCGCGGCTTCCGATGCGCACCATACCGAAGCCATCCCCGGCTTCGATGGGTACGAATGCCTCGACCTTCCCCGTGTCCCCCGTCACCGCGACCTCCTGCTCCCAGGGTCCGGACTCGGCGAACATGCACAGATCGAGAACAGTGCGCACACCGTTGGCGTACTCCACGACGACGTAGGCGTTGTCGATGATGTCGCTCATGCCGTCCGCGTAGACCTCTTCGAGGTGATTGACATCCTGGGAGCCGGAGGCCATGACCCGTACCGGCTCCGAGCCCGCGATAAGGGTCATCAGGTCGAAGAAGTGGCAGCACTTCTCGACGAGCGTGCCACCGCTGCGTCTCCGGAACCGGTTCCAATGATCCACCTTTCCCAGAAACGGGAACCGGTGCTCACGGATCGCAACCATCCTCACGGCCCCCACCGCCCCGCCGGAGACGTGACGCAGCAGCCGAGCCAGCGGCGGCTTGTACCGATACTCGAGACCCATCCACTTCACCTTGTCGCTGCCCGCGGTCGCCGCGATGACCTCGCGACATTGCGCCACATCCACGCAAAACGGCTTCTCGACGAGGAAGTGCACGTCATGGGCGGCTACGTCGAGCAGCACGTCCCGGTGGCAGTCGTTGGGCACGGCGATGACGACGGCCTCACACAGACCTGACGCCAACAGCTCGTGATGATCGGTGAAGAGCGTCGCCGAACCTCCCAGAGCTGAGTCGGCAGCGGTACGCGACTCCGGGTTCGGGTCGGCGGCGGCGACCACCGCGGCACCGTCGAGCGCCTTCAGATTGGCGATGTGCTCGACGCCCATCATCCCGGTACCGATGATGCCGTAGCGCACCTGGTCCACCCGCCGTCCTCCCATCCGGAACCGCTCTGGGGTGGGCTTCAGCTGCGGATGACCGCCCCGCTGTCCGGGTCGAAGAAGTGGGCCCTCTCGGTGGTGACTGCAACCTCGATCGTGTCACCGACCCTGGCCGACGAGGAGGCGTCGAACCTGCCCGCGATCCGCGTGTGGTCGGTCTCGATAAGCTCGGCGTCGTCGCCGAGATCCAGAGCATCCTCGGAGAACACCTGCTTGGCATCGATGTTGAAGTACGCGATCCGCTCGAATCCGAGCGCCTCGACGTTCTCGACCGTGGAGCGAAGCCGCTGATCCGCGGGGTGGTCCGTTGCACCCGCAGCATCCTCGAAGTCCTTGGGGCGCAGTCCGAGCGTCACGGTGCGGCCTGCGAACGAGCGCAGCGCCGGCCGCTCCTGAAGCACCGAGGCGGCGAGACGCAGCGTCTGAGATCCGAGACCGAGCGTGATCGTTCCGTTGCTCTCCGTGACGGTTGCCTCCATGAGGTTCATGGACGGCGAACCGATAAAGGCCGCCGTGAAGAGGTTTTCGGGCCGGTCGAAGAGCGTCTGCGGTCGATCCACCTGCTGGAGGATGCCGCGGTTGATAACCGCGACCCTGTCGGCCATCGTCATCGCTTCCACCTGATCGTGTGTGACGTAGAACGTGGTCACGCCGACCTCGCGCTGGAGCGTGGTGATCTCGGCACGCATCTGCACCCTGAGCTTGGCATCGAGGTTCGACAGCGGTTCGTCGAGGAGGAACACCTGCGGGCTGCGGACGATCGCCCTCCCCATCGCCACGCGCTGCCGCTGACCGCCGGAAAGCGTTCCCGGCTTCTTCTCGAGCTGCTCGGTGAGCTCCAGGAGCTGTGCCGCATCGGCGACTCGCTTCTTGATCTCGTCCTTGGGGCGCTTCGCCAGCTTCAGGGCGAACCCGATGTTGTCGGCGACCGTCATATGCGGGTACAGCGCATAGTTCTGGAACACCATCGCGATGTCGCGATCCTTGGGGTGGACATCGTTCACCACCCGCTCGCCGATCTTCAAAGTCCCACCTGAGATCTCTTCGAGCCCCGCGATCATCCGCAACGTCGTCGACTTGCCGCAGCCTGAGGGGCCGACCATGACGAGGAACTCGCCGTCTTCGATGTCCAGGTCGAGATCCTCGACCGCCCTGAACCCGTTGGGGTACTCCTTGGTGATCTTCTCGAGCGATACGCCTGCCACGTCGTCCTCCTCGCGGATCATCTCGACTCATCACACCGTAGCGACAAATGAGGGGCCGCGACAAACAGCGATTTGTGCCTGGTGAAGGACAAAAGGACACTCTTCTCCCTCGGTGACCGGCACACATGACTTGGTCCCGGCCGTGATCGGGCACGCGACTCGCACTGCGCCACGGCGGATCCCGGCGAGATTGATCCACGATGGTACGACGACCTCCGGCCATCTCAACG
>JBHHXA010000048.1:0-11280 GCA_046756805.1 Acidimicrobiia bacterium | reverse complement strand
GAGGCGGCGTCCAGAAGCGGGCCACTCTCGGCGCGACGGCGAACGCGTCACGTTTGGTGTGGTTGGCGCCGTTCTCCGTCACCGTGTAGTAGTCCGACAATCGGAGACTGATGCCGTCAAGACCGTTTCTCGGGACTACGTTCTCCGAGATCTCGTTCGTGTCCGCACGGGGCAGGCGGATACCCCACAGCAGGTTCAGCCCGACGCCGTCACTAGCTCGCGATGTTTGCTGGGGCTGATGCCCCGAACCCGCTTGAAAGCGGTGCTGAGCGCATACGGCGTCGAGTAGCCGACCTGCTGGGTGACGGCGCCCACGGTCACGTCTGGTCTGCGGAGCAGGTCGGCGGCGAGTTCGATCCGCCACGAGGTGAGAAAGCTGATTGGTGGCTCGCCGAGCAGCTCGTTGAAACGACGAGCCAGCACGGCCCGGGAAACGCCGGTCGCGGCGGCGACGCTGGCGACCGTCCATGGCTCGGCGGGGTTGTTCTGCATGAGCCGCAAGGCCGTCCCGACGATCGGGTCGGATTGTGCGCGGTACCACGCCGGTGGTTCGGCGTCGGGTCGATCGAACCAGGCGCGAAGGGCCGTGACGACGAGAAGGTCGAGCATCCTGTCGAGCACGGTCTCCTGGCCGGGATTGTCCTTGACCACCTCGGCGTTGAGGAGCGCCACGAGCGTGCTGTCCCAGTCCTCGGGCGTCAGCCGGATCGCGGGCGGAAGGGCCCGAATCAGGTGCTCACCGATCTCGCCGAATGCGTTGTATGCACCGACGAGCATCACCGTCTCGCCGTCGTGGTGATTCCCCCAGCTCCGAACACCCAGCGACATCTCATCCTCGAGCGGTTCGCCTGTGAGCGACATACAGACCTGTCCCGGGTGGATCTCGATGGTCGGCTCGGTGTCCGGATGATCCGCCACGATGTAGTGGTCTGGGCCGCGGGTGATGGCGAAGTCTCCGGGACCGACAAGCAGTGGTTGGTGGCCTTCGTGGATGATCCAGAACTGGCCGCGGGATGCAGCCAGGGTGGTGAGGACCTCTTCGGTCATGACGCGCAGCGCCCACGGTCCGGACCAGGACGAGCGGAGCAGGAACGCGTGTCGAGCGCGTGTCCCATCGAGCAGGCCGGAGAGAGCGTCCATCCGCCGACGGTAGCAGAGGTGCCCGCGGTCGATCCGGCCGCATGGCCGCTGAACGCGCCCGTCCGGGCGACACACATGTGTCACCCGAACGGGGGGCATTGCGACCGGGTTGTGCGGTCGTCCGGCAGGGCTCATGTGCCGCCGTAGAGCACGAGCGACCAGACGAGCAACCCAAATGCGGTAGTTGCTGCCAGCGCACGAACCTTGTTCCAGCGGACCCAGCGAGCCTCGTTGAATCTGCGTCGTATGGCGGCCAGGTCGCTGATCCGGTTGGGATCGCCGGCCGCCTTGATCCGGTTGTTGAGCGGCACGTTGACGGTCAGCGTGATGAGAGCCATGACGACCTGGAGACCGACTGCAGCGGCGATGAGCGTGAATGCGGTGCGGTCCGCATCGCCGGAATGGAGCGCTGCCGCCCAAGCCGCGAGGCCCAGTGGTCCAATGAAGAACACCAAAAGGAACGGCCCCACGATGGCCGTGTCGATCTGCTGAAACGCACCGACGAACGTCCGGTCGTCCGTCCTGGCCAACCCGGGCATGATCACGAACATGTACAGGGCGTAAACCCCGGCGGCGATCCCCATCGTGATCGTCGCTGCGACAAGTGCTGTCCCTTGAACTGCGTCCATGACGGCTATCCCTCCTGACTCGTATCCCAGGCGCCGGCCGCAGCGGCATCCTTGGCGAACTCCGTGAAGTCCCTCGGTGCCCTTCCCAACGCCCGCTGCACGCCATCGGTCAGATGTGCGTTGCGGCCGTCGAGAACCTCGCCGAACAAGAAGCTGAAGATCTCGATGGCCTCCGCCGGCACGCCATGCGCCGCCATAGCGGCGGCAAACTCCTCGACGGACACGGGCGCGTACAGAATCTGTCGGCCGGTTGCCTGTGAGATCTCGTCGATCGCCTCGGCGAATGTCAACAGACGTGGACCCGTCAGCTCATAGAGCTGTCCGGCGTGACCGTCCTCGGTCAGCGCGGCCACCGCGACATCTGCGATGTCATCGGCATCGACAAAGGGTTCGACCATGTCCCCGGCGGGCAGCGTCACCAACCCGCTCAGCAGCTGGCCGCGGAAGTCGCCTTCGCTGAAGTTCTGCATGAACCACGTTGAGCGCACGACGGTGAGGTCCGCACCCGAATCCGCGACGGCCTCCTCGGCGCGTTCCGCCTCCGCCTCGCCACGCCCGGCGAGCAATACCAGACGGTTCACGCCGCGGTCGACTGCAAGTTTGGCGAACTTGCCGGTCGCCTCGACCGCGCCAGGTACCGCGAGGTCTGGGTAGTACGAGATGTATGCGGCTCGCACGCCGTCAAGAACCGGAGCCCACGTGGCCGGGTCGTTCCAGTCAAACGGCGGAGAGCCACGGCGAGATCCAGCGCGGACCGGAAGCTCGGCGGCTGTCAGGCGGTCGACCACGCGTCGGCCCGTCTTGCCGTTAGCGCCCAGCACCAGAATCGGCGTTGGGTCGGTGTCTGTCATTGATCCGTCTCCTTCGGTCCGTGGTCCGCCTTTCGGACCACTTGGTTGGCAACGTATGCCGCACCGGGGGGACGCTCCATGGCTGAGACGCTCGACTCCATACGACATCGTCTCTTTCTCCAGTATCGGGGGACTAATGGGGCTGAGGATGATGTCCCGGGGAGTCTGAATCTACGTAGTTGCCACCATCGCGGCACCAACGATCCACCCACCAGGAGGCGCACGCCTCGTCACCCTCCATTATCCACCACGCCAAGCTGCGTACGGAATCCCGTATACGAGGCCATCGACACAGCCCAAGGTTCGGGGGCGATGGATCGATCCTGCGCTTGGGAAGGTCAAGTTCGACGACTGGGCAGGCCGCTGGATGGCGACAACGGTGCATCTCAAGCCGAAGACCCGGTACGACTACCGCTCGCTGCTGCGCCGTCATGTTGTTCCCATGTTCGGCGATCTCGAGCTCACACGGATCGATCGCTTGGCGGTTCGAACCTGGATCGCTGATCTCGAAGCGTCGGGCTTGAGTGCCTCCCGAATCAGGCAAGCTCGTCAGGTGCTGAGTTCTGCGATGGCGGCTGCTGTCGAGTCGGGCCTCATCGCGGCTAACCCGGCGTCGGGGGTCAAGGTGCCCAGAGTTCGTCCCAAGGAGAAAGCTGTTCCTTTCCGCCGAACAGGTCGAGGTCCTCGCCGATGCCATCGATGAGCAGTACGCCGCTCTCGTCTACGTGCTGGCCTATGGCGGATTGCGGTTGGGCGAAGCGATCGCCATACGCCGGCGACGCCTCGACTTGAGGCGATCCCGGATCGAGGTCGCTGAGTCACTGGCTGAGGTGGCCGGTGCGCTGCACTTCGGTTCCACCAAGACGTACGAGCGCCGCACAGTGGTGCTGCCTGTGTTCGTGCGTGATCAGCTTGCTGCGCACCTGTCGCGCTCTGGCACCGACGATCTCGAGGCCCTCGTGTTTCGCTCACCGGATGGGACTCCGCTGCGACACAGCAACTTCCGGCGCCGGGTTTGGCTACCGGCGGTGCGGTCTGCCGACGTTCCTGAAGGCGTCCGTATTCACGACTTGAGACATACTTGCGCGGCCCTGCTCATCGCCGAGGGCGCGCACCCCAAAGCCATTCAGGAGCACCTCGGACACTCCTCGATCACCGTGACGATGGACACGTATGGGCACCTCTTCCCGTCGCAGATGGAGGAACTGGCAGCCCGATTGGGCCACTCGCGGGAGGCGGCTCTTCAGAATCTCGCGGCCTCACCGCGGCCTGACCGCGGCCTGGCGGTGATCCCGCTCTCGGTCGAGGCGGCGAAAACCCAATAGCCACAAGGGTTTCGGCGGTGGGCCCGGCAGGACTCGAACCTGCGACCGACGGATTATGAGTCCGCTGCTCTAACCAACTGAGCTACGGGCCCCGATGCAACAGACAGTGTACGGACTCCGCAGCAGTGGACCGGGAACGACCACCATTGGCTGCTCGCACGGGTACCGAGACTTGACTGTCTCCTCGCACGGGAGTGTGCGTGGCCGATGCCCGGAGCGATGCGAGCCCCAATCCTACACTCCGGCCGTGTTCGAGCGGATTCGCACCCACCCCCGGCTCGCGATGTTCGCCGCTGCGTACTACCTCGTGTTCCTCGGGATCGGGTTCACCGGCCCCGTGGGTACTGCCGTCACGTATGCGGTCTTCATGCCGGTGGCGTTTGCGATCGTGCTGCGGGTCGACATGCGGGCCGGGTTGACGACCGTCACGCTCGCGGGGCTCGCGGTCTGGGGCCTGGGGCACATGGCCGGCGGCCTGGTCCCGATCGGAGGCGAAGTCCTCTACGAGCAATGGCTGCTTCCGTTCCTCAGGTTCGACCACGTGGTGCATGCCGTCGGCTTCGGGTTCGCCGGCCTAGCGGTGTGGGAGACGCTCCGGGTGAACATGTCTGATGCCACCGCAGGAGCGGCCGGTACGGTCGTTTTCCTCGGGGGCATGGGGCTCGGCGGCCTCAACGAGCTTCTCGAGTTCCTCATCACCCGGGTGTCGGCCGAGACCAACGTTGGGGGGTTCGAGAACACGGGCTGGGATCTCGCGGCCAACAGCGTCGGGACCGCTACCGCCGCCACCTGGGTCGCCCTGAGCAGAGCCAACCGTCGTCGTCCGAGCGGTCAGCCTGCGAGCTGACGACCGAACTCCCCGAGGACGAAGTCCCACCCCGTGGTGTAGCCGGAGTGGATCCTCTCCGCATCGGAGCCGTGGACCTCCCAGCCGGAGTGGACGAGTTCGAGACGCGTGACGGCGTTGCCGATGGCTTCGAACCTGACCACCAGGGTCGTCCCCAGCTCCCGGCCATAGCCGGGATGCCACCGGATGGTGATCCCATGCGGGGGATCGACCGCGACGACCGACCCCCACTCGGCTTCACGCCCGTCGGCGGTCGACTCGTAGATGCGGCCGCCGGTGCGGGCCTCCAGGGCGGCGGTGACCGCATCTCCCTCGAGCACGCTGTGACCCGCATCGAGCGGCCACCACTCCCCCAGCTCCTCCGTGAAGACACGAAACGTCTCGTCGATACCCCGCTCGATCACGATCTCCTTGCGCACGATCAGATCGGTGTCCTTCATCCGTCCCTCCTTGCTTCTACGCGGGTCTTGAACGCAGACAGCGCCTCGTCCCAGAATTGGTCCCAATATGCAATCACCGGAGCGAACCCGGCTCGATCGATGCGGTAGATCCGTTGCGTCCCCTGTGCGGTATCCGAAACGAGGCCGGCCTGCTTCAGCAGGCGGAGATGCCTGGACACCGCCGGCCGGGAAACGGGAAGCTCGGCTGCGATCTCCGCAACGGGTCGGGGACGGCCGAGCAGGACCTCGAGGATCCTGCGCCGCATCGGGTCACCGAGCACGTCCAGAGCGCTCAAGGTCGTGTCAGCTTGGTAACCCATGAGTTACCGTAACTCTACGGTTACGATACCGGCTTGTCAAGAGTGCGTGGCACCGCGCCCGCACCGGAAGGCCCGACGATACGACTCATCTCGAAGCGATCCAAGGTCTTGTATGTGTAACAGGTCTATGATATAGTTTGATGGATATCGAACGACCTGAGAGATGTGCGATGACTAACAGGAAACCCCGGGTGCGTGACTTCACCCAGACCGATCGGCGGCTCGACATCGTGGTCGACGCATCTCCCGTGTACGAAACGCTTCTCGGTTTGTTCGTCTACGGCGAGGGAAGGGACAGCGAGTACGCCGACGTCGACTTCTTCGATCGGGTCGATGCTCGGCTCGATCCCGAGCTGCGAGCGGAGATCGTCGGTGCGGGATCGTGCTGGAGCGTGTGGCTGTCGCTGGTCGCGATGGCCTCGGACCTCACCGAGGCACGCTCGGTGAAGGCATTCACGGCGATGCTACGCACAACCGAGCCACGCGAAGTGCGTCACCAGATGCTTGCCTGCTGCGGGCCACCCGAACTCAAGAACGCCGACGCAGAAACGATGACTTCGGTCCTCGAAGGCGACACTTCTTCGCTCGAGGAGCACCTCCCGGAGAAGTACGAGGGCCTCCAGCATGTGCTGTCGATGAAGCCGGCGCGCTCCATCGAGTGGATCGCCAACATCATCGAACGGTTCTACGAGGACGTCATGGTGCACGAACTGGAGGGGTCGCTTCCCCTCCTCGAACGAGAGGCGGCCGCACAGCGAGCCGTTGCCCACACGATGCCCCCGGATCGGTTCGTAGAGGCTGCGACGCACGGCATCACGTTCGAGCTGCAACCCAACGTCAGCGGCATCCTCCTCATCCCGAGCGTCGTCATCAGGCCATGGACGGTGTTCACCGAGAACGACACCGTACGCGTGTTCTGCTACAGCCTGAGCGATGAACAGCTCACCGCGGATCCGTCTGCTCCACCGAGCTATCTCGTCGAGATCTACAAGGCGCTCGGTGATGGACGCCGGTTGAAGTTGCTCGGTCTCCTCGCGGAGAGCGACGCCGATCTGAAGACGCTTGCGGACCGGGTCGACGTCGGCAAGTCCACCGTACACCACCACCTCCGGATCCTTCGCCGCGCCGGACTCGTCCGGGTCGTCATCGGACCGGACGAGCACCTGTACTCGTTGCGCAAGGAGGGCCTGAGCGAGGCGGGACCTCTCCTCGAGGGCTTCCTCGCCGCACGACGCGGGACCTCCAACGAACCAACCGATCTTGATCGAAAGGACTGAACATGCTTGGACAGATTCAGCTGGACCTTGCGAGAGCCGTCATGGCCGACCGCGCGGCGTCGATGCTCGCGGAACGCCGCAACCGAGACCCGTCCGGCGATGGGCCGCACCGCCGGGGCCTGCGGAGCTTCGTCGGGAGGACGCTCATCAGCGTGGGCCTCAAGCTCTTGCCAAAGCCTCAGCCACGACCACAGACGAACCCGCCCTGCTGACCCTTCGGGCGGGTACCGGCAGCGATGACCGGCCGCGGGTTGCCTCCCGGCCGGTCATCTGCGTGCGACGGGCCATACCCCGGCCGACCCGCTAGCGGACGCCGCCGAACGCCACCCCCGACAGATCGGCGACATCCCGCTTGAACGTGGTGAGATCCGTCACCGTGAACTCGCCGAGATGCCGATGACCACATGCCCGTGCTAGAACCTTCATCAACTCGACGGTGGCGCCGAAGAACCTGGAGAGCCGTTGGGCAGCTTCCTCTCGAGGAAGCCGGGCGCGCAGGTGCTCCTTCTGGGTGGCGATGCCCACGGGGCAGTTGTTGGTGTGGCAGGCGCGCATCCCGAGACACCCGATCGCTTGGAGCGCCGCGTTTGAAAGCGCAACCGCATCCGCACCGAGCGCCAGCGCTTTGACGAAGTCGGCAGGCTGCCTCAACCCACCGGTGATGATGAGCGTGACGTCACTCGCGCCACGCCCATCGAGGTGACGTCGGGCCCGAGCCAGCGCCGGCATCGTCGGCACCGAGATGTTGTCACGAAACAGCAGCGGTGCGGCGCCCGTCCCCCCACCCCTGCCGTCGAGGATCACATAGTCGACGCCCACATCGAGCGCGGCGTCGAGATCCTCCTCGACGTGCTGCGCCGACAGCTTGAAACCGACGGGGATGCCACCCGTGCGCTCCCGGACCTCGGCAACGAACTCGACGAACTGGGACGGCGACGTCCACTCCGGGAACCGGGAAGGCGACACGGCCGTCCTACCGATCTCGATTCCGCGAACCTGTGCGATCTTCTCGGTGACCTTGTGCCCCGGCAGATGGCCTCCGGTACCCGTCTTCGCAGCCTGGCCCCCCTTGAAGTGAAAGGCCTGGACCCGCTCGACCTTGTCCCAGGAGAAGCCGAATCGGGCAGAGGCGAGCTCGAAGAAGTAGCGGGAGTTCTCCGCCTGCTCCTCGGCGAGCATGCCGCCCTCACCCGAACAGACACCCGTCCCCGCCAACTCCGCTCCCCTGGCGAGCGCGACCTTTGCTTCTTCGGAAAGGGACCCGAAGCTCATGTCGGACACGAGCAGTGGTATCTCGAGACGAAGCGAGCGTTTGGCGGCCGGGCCCACGACGACATCGGTACCGACGTCCTCTTCGTCGAGGAGAGGCGCTCGATCCAGCTGACCGGTCAGGATCTGGAGATCATCCCAGCTCGGCAACTCTCCGCGAGGCACACCCATGGCCCCCATCGGTCCGTGGTGGCCGACGCGAGCGAGCCCATGTCCGGCCAGTTCCCTGATGAGCTCGACGTGCGGCTCGTCGGCGGTACCGTGGAGGTCCCGGTAGAGCCCCTGGTAGGAAGTGCGGTCGTACGGCTGCGGATTGGCCCGTGCCCAGGCCGCGATCTCTTCGCCGTCCACCCAGAGCGCACCGTCGTCGACCCATGAGGCGAACCGGTGCAACGCCTGGTCATTGTGGTATTCGGACACGCCCGTCTGGATCCGGTAGTCCCAGTTGTGCACGCCGCAGATGAGATTGTCACCTTCGACGGTGCCGTCCGACAGCAGGGCGCCACGATGGAGGCACCTGCCGTAGAGGACGGAGGCGTTGTCGCCTTGCTCCCAGCGGATCACGACGAGATCGACCTCGCCGACCAGTGCATACGAGGGAACGAGAGGATCGAGGTCGCTCCACGTAGCGACCTTCACCGGCTGCATCGTCTGCTCCTCCGTTCGATGCGAGGCACTCTACGGGTTCCGTTGGTCGTCACGAGCATGGCTGCGGGGCGATGCGGTGCGGTCACCCAGGGCTGGTCGCGTGCATATCCATAGAACGCAGGCATCGTGTTCGCTCCATCCGAACATGACGCTTTGCCGTCATGGAAGCCTGCGTTGGCGCGTCACGTCGAAACGGTTCTTCAACCTTCGAACACGCGGTCGTAACGGGCACGCACCGCTTCGGCGAGTGCGACGAGGCCGCTGAGGGGCCGAATCATCACGGTGAAGTCGGTGATGAGGCCGGCCGCATCGTGGCGCAACAGATCGAGACCCTCCACCTCCCGATCGCCGACGACGGCTTGAAACACGAGACCGCGAGTCCCATCGGAGGCCGTCAACTCATCGGTGTACCGGAAGTCCTCGAAAACTTCCTCGAGAAGCACCTCGAGCAGACGGGCCACCACCGCCTTGCCCACGACGGGCTCGAACAGCACCGGGCTGTGGAGCACGACGTCCTGTTCCAAGCAGGCAAGCATGGCTTCGATGTCGCCCACCTCGACGGCGCTTCGGAAGGGGTGCCGGTCCCTCACGCCAATGAGACTACGCCGCCCCGTCCGGGAGATGGCGAACGCCGTGCCCCACAGATCCGCGGCCGTCAGCTCGCAGCCGTGAAGTAGGCGGGAACGTTGCCCGGCTTCCACTTGATCGAGCAACCCATCGAAGGGTGCTGCTCCCCGGGGACGGGCTCGCCGGCGAGCACCGCATCGATCGCCGCCCTCAACTCGCCACCCGTCACAGGGACCTCGGTGTTGGGGCGGGAACCGTCGAGCCTCCCCCGGTACGCCAACGTCCTATCGGCGTCGAACAAGAAGAAGTCCGGCGTGCACATCGCACCGTACGCCCGGGCCACACGCTGCGACTCGTCGTAGAGATAGGGGAAGCGATACCCGGCCTCCTCCGCTTCGCGTGCCATCTCGACCGGTCCGTCCTCAGGGAAATCGCCGACATCGTTCGATGAAATGGCGATGATGCCGATATCGCTCGCTTCGTAGTCGTGACCCAGATCAGCAAGACCCTGGCGCACGTGCTTGACGTACGGGCAGTGGTTGCAGATGAACATCACGAGCACGGCTCGCATCGCGGCGAAATCGGCGAGCGAAACGGTGTCACCCGTCACCGTGTCCGGCAACGAGAAGTCGGGGGCTCGGGTCCCGAGCGCGAGCATCGAAGAGGTGACAGCCACCAGCGGACTCCTTTGAGAGGGCGGTGCGCAGAGTCTACGACCGCTCGGCGAGCGACAGAACGGTACGCCGTGCGTCTGGTGGCAGGTGCGGCGCTTCCCTGAGACCCGTCCCCGGTCTGACCGGTCCGTTCAGCGGTAGCGCCAGATGATCCGGCCCCGGGTCGGGTCGTACGCAGAGACCTCCAGCTCCACCTTGTCGCCCGGAATGATGCGAATCAGGCGGCCGCGCCGCATCTTGCCGGACGCACGAGCCACCACCTCGTGCCCGGAGTCGAGTTTGACGCGGAAGCTGGCGTTGCGGAGGGTCGCGACGACCGTTCCCTGAGTTCGGAATACGTCGTCAGATGAGGCCATCGGCCCTGGTCATCTCCTCGGCCGTGCCTCGTTGACGCGCAGACGGCGGCCGTTGAAGTCGTGGCCGTCGAGTTCGTCGATCGCCTTGCGCGCCTCGTTGTCATCGCCCATCTCGACGAAGCCGAAGCCGCGCGAACGGCCGGTCTCACGGTCTGAGATGACATTGGCGGACTGCACTGCGCCGTGTGCGGCGAAGAGAGATTCGAGCTCGCCATTCGTCACCTGGAACGGAAGGTTGCCGACGTAGATATTCACGGGTCTGGAATCGCCTTGCTCAACACGTGTCCCGATCGCCGGGACACTCCCTGGCGCTCGTGCCGGACCCGGCCGTGGTCTGAGACCTCAACCCGTCCTGCACAAGCGGCGAACAGGTTAGCCGCTCGCTGCAGGGCTCGGTCGCATCGTCGACCGGGACTCGGGCGCGGGCCGTCGATACCAGTACCGGTACGCCTCGACGAATCCCAGCCCTCGGTACAACCCGGTGGCCGCCTCATTGGAGGCGACCACCTGAAGGAAGACACGGGTTGCGCCTGCCGTCGTCGCCCATGCCATCAAACCCTGCACGAGACGGGTGCCGTGCCCGCGGCGACGATGCTCGGGATCGGTCGCGACCTCGAAGATCCCGAGCCAGCCTCGACGCACCACACCCAGACCCGCCGCGACGAGCCCATCCCCATCACGAGCTTCGGCGAACAGCGCGGGCGACGCCACCCTCGCCAGCACCCTGTCCCACGCCTCGGGGTCATCGATGCCCATCCAACGTTGCTGAACGGCACGCCATGCCGGTGACGGCGCGCTCGACCCCACGAGCGCCGGCTCCGGCGACTCATCCCTTGGCGCCGCCGGCACCACGGGCCCGGTCATCACGACCGTCTCTCCTTCGATCGAGAAGCGGAGTCGCGTGAGGTGCTCGTCCACCGCCGGAGGGCTCGCGGAC
>JBHHXA010000047.1:0-11282 GCA_046756805.1 Acidimicrobiia bacterium | reverse complement strand
GGGCGTGGATGGCCATCGCACGGGCGTTTCGCCCTTCTACGACCTTCGAGCCACCGGGGCTCATCTCCGCGGCGGTCGCCGCGATGGGGGTCGCGGCTGCGCTCTTCCTCGCCTTCTTCGTGGACGACTTCGGCGCCAAGCTGGCGCTGGCGGGTTTCGGCGTCGTGACGGCCATCCTGGTGAGCCGCGGCGTGCCGGCTTTCGGGGCCGGTGCGCTCGGGATCTTCCTCGTCTTCCTCGGCGGACTCGTGCTCGCCGTCGTGCTGGGTGACGGCTCCGTCGCGTTCGCAGACGACGGCGGGTGGAAGGAGTGCGGGAGCAACTGGCGGGACTGGATCGGATGCGACGGGACGGACGTCGTGGTGCGGACCTCGGTCGTCGGCGGGCTCTCGACGGCGTTCGGGGCTGCGTTCGGCACGGGGCTCGGGACTGTCGTCGGGATGTTCCCCTCGCCCGGGCTGGGAACTCCGTTCGACTGGCTCACAGACGAACTGGAGCGCGATCCGGACGTCCCACTGACCGAGGACCAAAAAGTCGCGATCGCGGACTGGATCGCTGAGACGCTGGCGGACGATCCCGACGGGTCGAAGCTCGACGCGTTGACGACGCTGCTCGATGACGGCGCCGCCGGTGCGCAAGAGCCTGCGGATGGAGCGGCCGCGGACGACGGCAGTACGTCTCCAGACGGAGAGGACGGACCTCCGGATGCCGGGGTCGGCGCCCCGGACGAAGGAGCCCCGCCCGATGGCCCTGGAGACGAGGGCGATGACGATCGGCCCCCTGGTGGCGAGCCCGATGCGCCGGAACCGCCTCCTGAGCCGCCGGTTGAGGGTGAGCGCGGGGAAGACAAGCCGCCTGTGGCGCCAACTCCGGAACCCGAACCGGTCTCACCGGATGTTTCGGGACGGCAGCCCGCAGCCCCGCAACCCGGCCCGACCGGCGCGTCCTCTGATCACGACGGCACGTCGGATGACCCCGCCCCAGGCGCGGAGGCGCCTTCTACCGACGACGAGACGCAACCTCAACCCGGTGACGAAGGGCAGCATCCCGTCGATCCCGAGGAGACCGCGGAGTGGGTGCGGGGCACGTTGACCGCGGCGAAGATCTTTGGGGCGAAGGCGATTGCATCGCTCGAAGACCTCGTTCGTGGCCCGGGACCCGGCACGGCCGAAGTGCCCGCGACGTTCGTCGGTCAGTCGGTGTTCGCCACGTCGGTGAACGACCTCCAGCGGATCGACGGCGGCGTTGCGATCCGCATCAAAGGTGTCGCCACGCTGGGGAGCGACACGCGGATCTCGATCGTGGCCGAGGACGGTCTGATGGTCACCCGTGTGGAGATGCTCGACGAAGGCCGATGGGTGCGTTCGCCGCTGCTCGAGGGGCAGGTGAAGGGATTCGCCGACCGGATCAACGGAGCGTTGGCCACGACGGGGCGGAGAATCGCAAGTATCTCGCTGGGCAGCGACGCGGTGCTGCGAGTAGAGGCCGAGGGCCGGGGATGGCAGGACAAGCGCCCGTGGGGTTGATGCACTGCGCCAAGCAGGCGCCGGGCAGGGGCCGTAAGCTCCCGGTCGAGCCTCTTGTCGGTGGCGCACGACGCGACGCGCCGGGCGCGGGAGACTCCGGGGGTTGAGAGCGAGCGCGCCGCGTATCGGGTGCGGCGAAGAAGGGG
Organism: Acidimicrobiia bacterium; assembly: GCA_046756805.1. GTDB lineage: Bacteria > Actinomycetota > Acidimicrobiia > Spongiisociales > UBA5794 > CAMYMC01. The sequence continues at coordinate 9,610 of JBHHXA010000047.1, read as the reverse complement.
TGCCGTCCCCCGGGCTGTTGTAAGGAGGTGACACGGAGTGAGTGGCGATCGGGTAGAGGTGGTCCTTTCCGGCGCCGAGGCATCATGGCTGATGACGAGTCACTCGCTCACCGCCGTGCCCTCCTCTCCGCTCTACGCCTACGGCGATCTGCCGCCCGCAGGGGGCGACGGTGGCTTTCTGGAGTCTGCGGCTGTCGACGAGCGCTTTCCTGAGGCTCTTGCCACGCTCTGTAGTCCCGACCGTCAGGTGCGGGCGATCGCGGCCGGTCAGACGGACACCCGGATTCAGCAGTTCTACGGCTCACAAACCGTCGGTGGGGACATCATGGTCGGGTGCTGGCTCGAGGGAGAGAGCATCCGCATCTCGTATCCATGGGATGCGCAAGACCTAGCGGCCGCCGCGGGGACGATGCTCATGCACACTCCACCACCGGAGTCCGACGACTTCACTACGTCGCTCACCGCGAGCGGGGTGCGCGCCCTGGTGGCTGCCGCCGACGCCGTTCGTTCCAGATACCTCGCGTCGCTCGCCGGTCGGGACCCGAACGTCGACTATCAACTGGACGAGGCCGCACTCGTCGGCCAACTCGAGGCCGGCGGGGAAGGTACGGACGCCCGCTGGCTCGTCACGCTCATGAGGATCCTCGCACCGCCCTTTCTCCAGATGTCGGAGACCCCCATCGACGTCGGCATGGGTGAGCTGGTGGCAGCGGGCCTCGTCGATGCCGGGGACGGTACGTGGGCACCAGAGCCAACGCTGATGGCGATAGCGGAGCAATGGCGCAACCCGCTGCCGGCAATGGCGCACGAGACGATAGAGATGATCGCCGGAGAGGTACACCGCTACGGGTATCGGATCTCGATTCGCGGTGAGGGCCCGCTGCGCCAATTCGACTATGCCGGTTTGCTCGAGGGCGAGGTCAACGTGACCCTGAGGAGCTTCGGCAGCGCCGAGTACCTCGAGGAGCTGACCGAATTCCTCGGCTCGACCGCTCCGTCGGTCCCGGTGGATCCCGTCGTCACCGTGCAGGAGGAGTCGGCTCCTGAGCCCGTCCCCACGCTGTCGGTACTGGCCCCTGTGGACCTCTTCGACGGGGAGGGGAACGTCGTCGGCGGCCTCGTGCCGGATAGGGAGTACCCACGGTTGCAGGATGCGGAGGGGTGGGTGCAGAGCCGCGACGACGCAGGAAACGTGGGGTGGGTGGCCGCGGCGGCCCTCGCCGATGCCGCCGCCGTCACGTCGCCGGAGTCGGTGGCCGAGGTGGCGGGGTCGGACCTCCCGGACCCCGCGGTGGACGCAGATCCGGAGTCCGAAGTCGAAGCAGTTACCGGCCCCGACCGGGGTGTGGAATCGCAAGAACCGGAGCAGATATCGAGCGGAGAGGAACCTGAAATGAGCGCGGAGTGGGTATACGTGATGGCGGCCGTGGAAGTCCGCGGCCTGCGAGACACCTCCGCGGTCGCGGGTCATCTCCAGCCGGGGACCTGGTATCTCGTTGAACGTCGCGCCGGAGATTGGGCGCATGTTTCCGACCCCGACGGCGGCCTCGAAGGATGGGCGGCGACGGCAGAACTCCGATCAGCCGACGAGCCCGCAGAGGCAGGTGCGTCGGAGACGGTGGCGGTGCGGCAACCCGAGCCGGAGCCCGTCCCGGTTCAACAGCCCGTCCAGGTTCAGCCCGTCCCGGTTCCCGAGCCGGTGGCGCAACCCGTCTGGGTCGCAACCCACGCCGCGCCTGTGGGTGGGCTCCAGGCGTGGGCCCAGCCCGATCCCTCGGCGCCGGTGATGGCCGATCTCCCTGCAGGCGTCGAGCTCCAGATCGTGCAGCAAAGGGCAGATTGGGCTCAAGTGAGGGCTTCGAACGGCTGGGAGGGATGGGTAGACGGTCGCCGCCTCATTGCCGGCACGTCCGGGAGAGCTCCCGGTGGCCGCAGGGACCATACCGGAGGGGAGACCGCTCAACCCGTCGCAGACGCGGGCGGCATGACCGGGTCCGGCACAGTGGCTACCGGGCCTTCGCCCCTCCCGCTCATCGCCGGGATCGCACTCGCCGTCACGGCATTCCTCCCATGGGTTGGTGGTGGCATCGGATCGAATGCCTTCGACATTCCGGGTGCGTTCTTGTGGAGCACGAACTCGTCGTCGACGGGTTTCAACCTCGGCATCCTGATGCTGCTCGTCGGGGCTGCTGCAGTGGCGACGATCTTTGTCGAGCAACTCGTGCCGTTCCGCAAGGCGGCGGCGCTGGTGGCCATCGGCATCGCCGTGGTGTTCCTGATCCAGCTCGTGAGGGCCTTTGCCGAGTTCTCTGGTTGGGGCACCGCGCTCGGCGACGTGTTCACGGATGGTTTTGCGGTAGGGCCGTGGATCGCCCTCGGCGCAGGCGTCGTCGCACTCGTCAAGAGCTGAATCCACGCTCAGCCCGCGTTGCCGACGACGCGGCCTTCCTTGAGTTCGACGACGTCGTCCACATCGCTGAGGACTTCGGTTCGGTGGCTGATGAGCAGCATCGCAGGACGGGGCACCATGTCCCTTACGTTGCCGACAACGGTGCTGACGGCTGCGCGATCGAGGTGATTGGTCGGCTCATCGAGAATGAGGAGCGGCGGGCAATGGACGACGGCTCTCGCGATGGCGATGCGTTGCCGTTGACCTCCTGACAAGAACACTCCCTCTTCCCCGATCTCGGTGTCGAGACCATTGGGGAGGTCGGCGACGAATGCCTCGGCGTCCGCGATCCGCAACGCCTCATGGACGGCAGCGTCGTCGAGGTCGTGCCTCCCGTACACGATGTTCTCTCGCACGGTGGCGGCCCGCATCAGGGGCTGCTGGGGCACGACGCCCATCGCCGACCTCAGCGCCACGATGTCCAGCTCGCCGTACGCGACACCGTCGGCGCGAACTTCGCCGGCAGACGGACGATAGAAGCCCACGATGAGGTTCACGATGGTGCTCTTACCCGACCCGTTCGGCCCGACGAGACCAACGACTCGTCCCGGCTCGAGACGGAGCGACACCCCCTCGAGCACGGGCTTGCTGTCGTAGGCGAAGGTGACGTTGCGCACTTCCACCGAGCCCCGGAACGCGATCTCCTCGCCGTCCTGATACGGTCGCCGGTCCTCCTCGGAGAGCAGCTCGTACAGGTGGCCAAGGGATTGAGCGCCCTCGATGACGGTCGGTGTCCGCAGGGCGAGGGTGCTCAGTGGCCCCCGGAGGAGAGCGAACCCCGCATAGAAGGAGATGAGATCACCCAGTGACATCAAGCCTCGCACGACCGCGACCCCACCGATGATGAGGACGGCCGCTCCGGACATCGCTACGAGCGCCTGCTGGGTGACGAAGTAGACGGTGACCCCCACCGCCTCGGAAGAGCTGGCCTGCCGCAGTTCGTCGATCGAGTCGGCCTGGCGGGATCGCTCAGTGTCCTCGGCGCTCTGGATCCGGATGAGATCCATCGAACGCAGCATCGTGAGCACGCTCTGTGAGAAGCGCTCATAGGTGTGGTGGACGCGTTTGATCCGGCCCCGCACCCACCGCCCGATCAGCCTGCTCGTCATGTAGATGACCGGCCCGAAAGCCATCGTCACAGCGGTGAGTGTGATGTTCATGCGGGCCAGCACGACCGTCAGACCGACGATGAGGACGACCCCGGGGACGAAGTCGCCGAAGACGGCGCTCGTCATCTGCTCCACTCGTTCCGTCTCGTGGACCACCTGGTCGTGGAGCGCACTGCTGTCGGTGGTCGTGTAATACCGGCGCGAGACGGTGAGGAGCTTGTCGATGGCGGCGCGTCTCAGGCGAGCCAGAGCGCCCTGGGTCACCGACACAGTGACGGCCCGCGCCGCGATTGACAAGCCGGCGCTGGCGCCCGTGAGGGCGAGGATGCCGAGGCCGATGGCCACGAGTCTGCCGACGTTCCGCTCCGGGATCGCGTCGTCGATTGCGAGACCAACGAGGACCGGCAGGGGCAGCAGGACCGAGGCCCGCACCAGGTAGAGGCCGATCGAGAGCGCCACGCGGCCTTTCGTATGGCGGTAAAAGGTCAGGTAGTAGCGCAGTGCGGCCCTGTTCATGATGGGCCGCCGGATACTCGCGTGCGGGGCCAGGGACCGCACATCGTGACGATGGCACCCGGTGTCGTCGCAACGGCCGCTTCGTACAGGCCTCCGACGTCCACCGAGGAAATCCGAAAGCCGTCGTGTTCGACCGCACCCGGCCCTTTGTAGAACGAGTGTGCGGCGAGGTGGCGTTCGAGCCCCGCACCGGTTGCCTTTCCGAGCGCCTCCTTGCGCACCCAGCGGCGGAGGAATGCGCGATCCGGATCGTCTGCAACGTCGATTGCCCCGATTTCCTCTGGTGAGAGCACGAGCGAGGCCCCATCTCTGTCGTATGCGCCCACTCTGTGTGCTTCGACATCGGCGCCGACGGGGCCGTGTGCCGAGATGGCGAACAACGCCATGTCTCCGCTGTGCGACAGGCTGAATTCAACTGCGTCTGAGGCAGCGAGTTGTGGTTTGCCGACCCGCTGGTAGCGGAACGTGAGTTCTCGGGCGCTCCGGCCCGTGTAGACACCGAGGACCTCTCTCATCCATGTCCGGCGGGCGATGAACGACGCCCGGTGTTCGGTGCGGAGGAAGCGGTCTGCCCTGGCGTGCTCGTCCGGAGACAGGGTGTCCACGACGGGCCGCCGGTCGAGCCTCGTGGTCCATAGGTGGACGTGGCGCGAAGTGAGACGTATGGAAACCGAGGAGTGGGTGGTGGTCTCGATCACGTTCGGCCCGTTCTGCTTCTCTCGATCCGTTTACGCAATTCGATGCCGAGGGTGGCGGCGTACGGCTCCTGGATGATCGCTTCGTCACCGGTGTGGAACCCGGGAACGCCGACAACCTCGACGTGTGCGGCCAGCGCACGCCACGGTGTGTCCGGCCGTGCGGACACCTCGCCTGCGAGGCCCTTTGCACGGAAGTAGATGATGGTGCCGTCGTAGGGATCTCGGGGCGGTCGGTACTTGCGGTGCGCGGCGATTCCGATGTGCGTGAGCCGCTTCCCGGCAAGCGCCGGTGGGATGGGGCGGCGTCGAATGCGGTAATACGTCCATTTCGGGCCGTGGCGTAGCCGGCCTCCGAGGCGCCGCAGCGACACCCTCACCTCCTCTTTCACATTCTCTCTGCCGCTGTTGCCTCCGGTGATCACCATGCGCACCCTGCGGGCGAGACGCGCGATGAAAGGCGCCCCGCCGGCCAGCGTCGTGTCCATCAAGGCGAGCAGGGCTACGTCGTGGCCGCGGGCAACCAGTCGGCGGGCGGTCTCGTAGGCGATGGTTCCGCCGAGTGAATACCCGGCGAGGTGATAAGGCCCCGTCGGTTGCGTGGCGACGATGAGGCCGACGTAGGCCTCGGCCATCTCCTCGATCGTCCGGTGTGGTGTACCGATCCCGTCCGCCCCCCGGGCCTGGATGCCGACTACGCCTTGTCGCGGCCCGAGATACCGGGACAGCGGTGCGTACGAGAAGATGTTCCCGCCTCCGGGATGCATGCAGAACAAGGGCGGCTCCGAGCCCCCCCTGATCTGGACGACCTGGCTTGCCGGTCCCGATCCCGTCCCGGACACGGTGCGTCTGGTGAACTCGGCAAGGGTCGGCGCCTCGAAGAGGGTGGAGAGCGGGACCACTGCGCCGAAGCGGCGTTCGACGGCAGCCATCAGCTCGACTGCGAGCAGCGAGTGGCCACCGAGGAGGAAGAAGTCGTCGGTAGCACCTACGGAGCTCGCACCGAGCACGTCCTGCCAGATCTCCGCCATGGCCAGCATCGCCTCCCCCCTGGCAGGCTGGTGCTCGGCAGCGGTCACACCGGTCGGATCGGGGAGCGCCCCGGTGTCGATCTTGCCGTTGGGCGTCATCGGCAGCTCGTCGAGTACCACGAAGTGACCGGGGACGGCGTGCCGCGGGAGGGCGCTCCGGGCGGTAGCTCCGAGCGCCGCGACATCGATCTCTGCGCCAGGTGAGGGGACGAGGTAGGCGACGAGCCTCCGGTCTTGACCGCGGCCCCACACCCGAACCAAGGCGGAGGCGACGCCGGGGTGGTCCCGGAGCCGGGCCTCGACCTCGCCCGGCTCGATACGGAACCCACGCAGCTTGACCTGACGATCGGCACGGCCGTGGTACTCGATTGCTCCGTCGCGCCGGCGGCGTACCAGATCGCCCGTGCGATAGAGCCTCGCTCCGGGCCGCGTCGAGAACGGATCGTCGACGAACCGTTGCTGTGTCAGCTCCTCGTCACCGACGTAGCCCTGCGCTAGTCCCTCGCCCCCGATGTAGAGCTCACCGACGACGCCCACCGGCAGCGGGTCCATCGCAGCATCGAGCACATGGAGCGACGTGTTGACGATGGGCAGGCCGATGGGGATGGTCCGGGCGCGGAGCGGGACATCTTCGACCTCGTGCCATGCTGCGAACGTCGTCGCCTCCGTCGGCCCGTACACATGGACCAGCGTCCGTGGTGGGGCCGTGTCCAGAATCGTCGCGACGCTGCGTGGGTCGACGGCCTCCCCGCCGAAGAGCAGGCGATCGACCGTGGCGAAAGCGTCCGGACACACCGCGGCGATGCTGTTGAACAACGCCGTGGTGACGAACATTGCGGTGACTCCCTCAGACCGGATCGCGTCTGCCAGCCGCTGCGGCGAAGTGACGGTGTCGTTGTCGAGAACGGCGATGGACGATCCGTTGAGGAGCGCTCCCCACACCTCCCAGGTCGATGCGTCGAAGGACGTGTTGGAGGCGTGGGCGACGACGTCGGCGTCTGTGAGCGGTGCATAATCTGCGTTGCAGACGAGGCTGAGCACGGCGCGGTGGGGGATCGCTACACCCTTTGGTCTTCCGGTCGACCCCGACGTGTACATGACGTAAGCAGGGGCGTCGTCGCCGAACCTCGGCGCGGCATGGGGACCCAAGGGGGTCACCTCGTAACCATCGGGCCCATGCCCGACGAGCGCGCGGAGACCGGCATCCTCGCGCATCAGGCCGAGCCGGTCGTCCGGGTATGAGGGATCGAGCGGGACGTAGCAGGCGTCTGCCATCAGCGTCGCCAGCATGGCGACGATCAACCCCGCCGACCGCCCCATGCCGAGCCCGACGGTGTCGCCGGGCCGGACACCGGCAGCCTCGAGGCGGGAGGCCAGATCGGTGGCAGCGGTGACGAGCTCTCCGTAGGTCAGGACGGTGCCGTTCTCAGAGACCGCGATCTCGTTCCGGCGGTCGGCTGCGATCTCCGCCACTACCTCGTGAATGCGTCGCTCCGACGGGTATGACCGCTGTGTGTCGTTGAGCTCGGTCACCAGCCATCGTCGCTCGTTCGGAGTGAGCAGATCGAGCCTGGAGAGCGGCACGTCCGGATGCTCGGTGGCCGCGGCCAGAAGGGCTGCGAGGTGGTGAGCGAGCTCCTTGACCGTCTCGGCGTCGAAGATGTCGGTGTTGTAGCCGAGGCTGAGGCTGATTTCGGCGCCGTCGACGTGTCCGAACACCGTGAGATCGAACTTCGTCGTCGGATCTCCCGTTCGGGCGCCCAGAGACGAGGTGACGAGACCGTCCAGCTCGAACCGGGGAGCTGAGCCCTGGGTCATGGCGCACATCACCTGGAAGATGGGCGACCGGCTCGGGTCCCTTCCCGGCTCGACCTGCTCCACGATGGCTTCGAACGGGATCGAGGAGTTCCCGAACGCCTCGACGACTGTGTCGCGCACCCGATCGAGCAGCGTGCGGAACGACGGATCGCCGGAGACGTCGGAGCGCAAGGGGAGTGTGTTGACGAAGAAGCCGATGAGGTTCTCCGTTTCGGCCATCGTGCGTTCCGTGCTCGGTGATCCAACGATGACGTCCTGGTCGCCCGTGTATCGGCTCAGCGTCGCGGCGAGGGCGGCTACGAGCGCCATGAAGGGCGTCGCTCCTGCTTCGGCCGCGGTGTCGAGGAAGCGCCCGGCCGCTGCGGGCTCGAGATCGACGCTCGTCCAATCGCCGCGGTAGCTGAACTCGGCAGGCCGCGCCCGATCCGTCGGGAGTGCGAGCACGGGGAGCGGACCCGACAGCTTCTCGGTCCAGTATCGGAGGGACTCCTCGTCGGCAGCGCTGTCGATGCGCTCTCTCTGCCATGCTGCGTAGTCCGCATACTGGATGGGGAGTCCGGGAAGATCGGGAGCGGACCCGGCGCGCGCCGCGCGATAGATCTCGGCGAGCTCGGTGCGCAGGATGGCAAACGACGCACCGTCAGTCGCTATGTGATGGGCGACGAGGAGGAGCCCGTGCTCGTCCAATCCGAGCCGGATGAGTGCGGCGCGCATCATGAGGTCGGCGCCGAGGTCGAACGGGCGCGACTCGATCTCCTCGACGAGGGCCGCCAAACGTTCCTCGCGGTGCCCGTCGGGTTCGGCGGAGAGGTCGTGCCTCTCGATCGTCACCCGCGATGGCGGGTCTACGAGCTGATAGGGGATTCCGTCCTCCGTGAGGAACCGGGTGCGCAACACCTCGTGGCGGGCGACGACCCCGTCGATCGCGGCTTCGAGGGCCCCTTCGTCGAGAGCGCCTCGAAGACGCATACGCCATGGCACGTGATAGGCAGATGTCCCGGGTCGCAGCATCTCCAGGAACCACAGGCGCCGCTGCGCATGGGAAAGAGGAGCCCGCGTCGCGTTCCGCCGAGGAATCCCTCCGGACGCGGCTCTGTTCCCGTCGATCAGGATTCGGAGCCTGGCTGCGAGAGCCCGCGGCGTGGGCGCTTCGAACAGGGTCGGCATGGGCGGCGAGGCGCCCCACTCACGGTCGATCTGGGAGAAGAGGCGGACTGCCAGCAGCGAGTGGCCGCCGAGCCGGAAGAAGTCGTCGTCGGGGCCGACGGGGCGCTCCAGAACATCCGACCACAGCTCACACAGCCGCACGGTCAGCTGATCGGCAGGTGCGGGAGCCACATGGCTCTCCTCGCCGCGTGCCGGAGCTGTGGGGATGAGCGCCCGCACGTCGATCTTGCCGCTCGCGAGGTGAGGGAGGCCGTCGCGAATCTCGATGTGGCCCGGCACCATGTAGCCGGGGAGGTGCAGCGATGCATGGTGTGCGATGGTGTTCGGGTCGAGTTCGCCGTCGACCACGACGAACGCTGCCAGTCCCCGGTCCCCGCCTTCGCCGGTGAGCTGTGTGACGGCGACCTCGACCACGCCTTCCAGGCTGCCGATGACCCCCTCGATCTCGGCAACTTCGACCCTGTGGCCGCGGACCTTCACCTGGCGGTCCATCCGGCCCAGGTCTTCGAGGTTGCCGTCGGGTCGCCATCGGACGAGGTCTCCCGTCCGGTAGTAGGTGCCATCCGAGCCGAGCGGGTCGGCGACGAACTTCTTCTCGGTCAGCTCGGGACGGTTGAGGTACCCCTCCGCCACCTGTGGGCCGCCGAGGTAGAGCTCGCCCGGTACGCCGATCGGGACGGGGATCAGGCGCCGGTCGAGCACGAGACCCCGGGCCGTCGCGAGCGGCCTCCCGATCGTGGTGTAACGGGTGCCCGGATCGCCTTGGGCAGCAAGGTCGGCGAAAGTGGTTGCGATGGTTGCTTCCGTCGGTCCGTAGCCGTTCCA
>JBHHXA010000046.1:0-11366 GCA_046756805.1 Acidimicrobiia bacterium | reverse complement strand
AGACCGTCGCCGGCGGCGAGCACTCGTTCGACGTGCGCGACCCGGTCTCGATGAATGAGCGGCTGGACCCGATCTCGGGCAGCAACTTCGTCCGAGTCGCCCGCGAGGTGTGCGAGACGGCAGGGATCACCACCGCCGACGTCGCGCTGCTGGCACCCGCCGTGCTCGCCATGACGGATCAGCTCGGCCTCGGCATGTTGCTCGTGGCGGCCTCCCGCGGCATCTCCGTGCCCGAGGACCTGTCGGTGGTCGGGTTCGACGATGTTCCTCGCGCCGGCGTCTCGAGCCCGCCGCTGACGACGATCCGCCAGCCGCTCTTCGAGAAGGGGCGAGCCGCCCTTCGAATCCTCGCGAGCGCAGCAGCCCCATGAAGGTCGAGCTCCCCATCGAGCTCGTGGTGCGCGGCTCCTCCGGCAGGCCGCGACCCGACCGCACGAGAACTACAGAAGCGATCTGATGCAACAAGCAGATCGAGCATGACGAGCACACCCGAGATCACCGCCTACGTGGGCGCCAGCTACTCGAGCGTCGCCGCCGCGCTCGCAGAGAACGAGGCCTCGATCCTCGAGGAGGCAGCCAGGGCCACCGTCGAGAGGATTGCCGCCCCCGGCAACAAGGCCGCTCCCATGACTGCACCGACGCTCATCACGCGGCCGGGGAAGGGAGACGAGACGAACCTGCGAATCGTCGACACCCGGGATCTCGCAGGAGCGACCGTCGCTCTTGCAGGAGTTGGCGGCCCGAAGAGCGGCCTGACCGAGATGACGCTTCAGCTCGCCTCGCCGTTCGGTCGCGACGGAGAAGGTGGCAAACAGCTGCTTGCGGCGGCGACATTCGTCTCTGCGAGCGCTGCGCGCCTCACGAGCAAGGTGCGCAGCGCCGCGTGATCCGATCGCTCAACGCACCCCGGAACCGGCGCCGGCCGCGTCAGAACTCGATGCCGGCCAGGGTGACCGTCGCCGACCTCGTCGTGTCGCCTCGCACGAAGTCCACCGTGACGACCGACCCGGGCCGGTTGGTGACGATGGCGGCGAAAAGTTTGGTCGGCTCCTGCACCGCCTCACCATTGACTGCAACGATACGGTCGCCGATCTCGAGCCCCGCTGCCTCGGCGGGCGATCCGGGGAAGACCTGTTGCACGATGGCGCCGCCGGCCCCCGTCATCGAGGCGATCGTGTTGACGCCGAGGACCGCGAGCTGCACGTCGCCACCCACTGCGAGCTGATCGGCCACGACGATGGCAACGTCGATGGCGATCGCAAAGCCGATGCCCTCGTTGCCTCCACCCCGTGTGAAGATCACGTCGTTGATGCCGATGACCCTGCCGGTGGAGTCGACGAGAGGGCCGCCGGAGTTCCCCGGGTTGATCGCGGCGTCCGTTTGGAGCATGGGGACGCCGTTGACCGTACGGTTGACGGCGCTGACGATGCCTGCGGTGACCGTCTGATCGAACCCGAACGGGCTCCCCAGCGCGACCGCCAGCTCACCGACGCGGACGGGTGATCCGTACCCGAGCGAAGCGACGGGGAGGCTGGAAGCACCGAAGATCTGGACGACGCCCACGTCCGTCCGCTCGTGGGTGCCGATGACGGTTCCCCGGAACAGCCGTCCGTCCGCAAGCCGCACATCGACATTCGCGGCATCCTGGAGAACGTGCGCCGCAGTGAGGATGAGCCCGGAGTCGGAGTAGATCACGCCGGAGCCGAGACCGTCCTCGGATTCGAGCTGAACGACCGTGGGTGAGACCGCCTCGGCAACCGCGGCGACGGCGCCGACGTCGTTCGCAGGCGGGGCTGCAAGAGGCGCCTGGGTCCGCACGTCGACGGTCGGGGAGGCGAGATCGGTCGAGTCACCGGCCCTGCCGACCGCAAAGCCGGCGACGAGGGCTACCACGATCCCGATGACGAGCCATCCCCAGAACCGCGAGAGCTGCGAGGCGGCACCCGGAGGAGGGCGCTCCGGCGGTGCGGGGAACATCTCGATCTGCTCTCCGTCGAGCGTCCGGTGGTCGAGTTGCGTGGCCATGAGGGGTCCTTCCTTCATCCGCACAAGCAGAGCGCCGCAGCCCCCCATTCGGAAAACGTCAGTTAGGCGACATTTGTCTGGACGGTGGGATGCGTCCTGCTCCTGATCTACCCTCCCCCCATGTCGATCTCAGGGAGACTCGAACCGTTCGGGGAGACGATCTTCACGACGATCACCGCTCTCGCCGCACGTCACGACGCGGTCGATCTCGGCCAGGGCTACCCGAACTTCGACGGACCAGACTTCGTCAAACGGGCTGCGATCGGCGCCATCGATGACGGACACGGGCAGTACGCACGATCGTCCGGCATTCCCCCGCTCGTCTCCGGTATCGCAGACCGATTCGGATCGCGAACCGGTCTCGACATCGACCCCTCCGCCCACGTCACGGTCACCTCGGGGTGCACCGAGGCGCTCGCCGCGGCCTTCCTCGGCCTCATCGAGCCCGGCGACGAGGTCGTGCTCATCGAGCCGACCTATGACGCATACCGACCCGATGCGGCGCTGGCGGGTGCGGTGCCGAGGTTCGTCACCCTTCGTCCACCACGCTTCGAGCTCGACGAGGACGAGCTGCGCGCTGCCTTCTCCCCGAGAACGAGAGCGATCGTCGTCAACACCCCACACAACCCCACGGGAAGAGTCTTCACCACCGACGAACTGCGCGCCATCGCCACGCTCTGCGTCGAGCACGACGTCATCGCCATCACCGACGAGGTGTACGAGCACATGGTCTTCGACGGCGAGCACGTAAGTCTCGCGGCGCTCGACGGGATGTGGGAACGCACCGTCACCCTGTCCTCGCTCGGCAAGACGTACTCCCTCACGGGCTGGAAGGTGGGATGGGCCATCGCCCCGCAGCCGCTCACCGCGGGTCTGCGTGCGGCCCACCAGTTCCTCACCTTTGCCACGGCGACGCCCCTTCAGCACGGTGCGGCCGCGGCGGTGCGGGGCCCGGCCGAGTACTACGCCGAGCTCGAAACGGCATACCGGGCACGCCGCGACCTCCTCGCGTCTGGCCTCGACTCCATCGGCTTCGAGGTCACGGCGCCACAGGGCACGTACTTCATGCTCGCCGACCACACTCCATTTGGTTTCGCGGACGACGTCGCGTTCGTCGAGCATCTCATCACGCAGATCGGCGTGGCGGCCATTCCCCCATCGGCGTTCTATCACCGGCCGGCGGACGGCGCCTCCCTCGTGAGATTCGCCTTCTGCAAGGACGTGGCGACGCTCGAAACGGGGCTCGAACGGTTGTCCAGTCTTCGTGCGTGACGCCACGGCGCGCCGTCTCTCGGCGATCCACGCAGCGGCATACCGCCTCACACGGGGCCGCATCGGCAGACGTCTCGTCCGCAACGACATGCTGCTGCTCACCACCCGAGGTAGGCGTACCGGCCGACCACACACGGTGCCGCTGCTCTATCTGCGCGACGGACGGGATCTCGTCGTGATCGCATCTTGGGGTGGTCGTGACCGTCATCCCGAGTGGTATCTCAATCTCGCCGCCGACCCCTCGGTGTGGGTCCAGATCGACGGCACACAAGGGGGGGCGACCGCAACGTCCATGCGTGATGACGAGCGTTCCGCGTGGTGGTCACGGGCCGTAGACGCATACGCCGGCTACACCGGTTATCGGGCGAAAACCACGCGATCCATCCCCGTGGTCCGTATCGTTACAGAGGAAGAAATGCGGTAGATCGCAGGTTGTCGGAAGCATGCCCCCCCTCGACACGCACATCGAGCCTCTCGGCCTGGGCGACGTCGAGCGGATCGTCGCCGATTCCTTGTTCCCGGATCACGACGGCGTGCACCGAATCGGGATCGAAATCGAAGCATTCCCGATCGCCGTCGAACACCGCGTCACGCGCCGCGTGGCCATCGCGGAGTCCACCGAGGTCCTGGCGGAAGCGGGCTTTCTCGCAGATGAGCAGCCGGATCCGCGGTTTCTCCCCCACGGCGGCGGCGCGCTGACGTTCGAGCCCGGCGGCCAGATCGAGCACTCCTCCGCTCCGCACCCCATCGTGTGCGACGCCATCAGGGAAGCCCTCGCCGTCAGGGACGACGTCGCCGCCGCCTACGCAGAACGCGGGATCCGCCTCGTCTTCACCGGGACCGACCACTGGCATGATGTCGATTCGGTGCCGCAGCAACTCACGGCACCGCGGTATCGAGCGATGGCGAGGTACTTCGGCAAACGGGGCCCGTGGGGCGGGGTGATGATGCGCCACACCTCCTCGCTCCAGGTCAACCTCGAAGCGGGCACGGGTGCGGTGGCTCGCGAACGATGGTCCCTCGCCAACCTCGTCTCTCCGCTCTTGACGGCCACCTTCTCCACGAGCCCCGTCGGCGGGGACCATTGCCGCCGCGCTTTGGCATGGCGGCGGCTCGACCCCACCCGCACCGGCTTTCCCGCCGGAGTTCTCCGCGGAGAAGGCAATCCGTCCGACCAGATCACGCAGTTCGCACTCGATGCGGATGTGCTCGTCGTCATGCGCGACGAAGGAACCGTCACCGGTACGCCGGGATGGTCCTTCAGAAGATGGCTGGCCGAGCCCCACCCCGATGCGGGGCCACCCTCTGCGGCCGATCTCGAGTACCACCTCACGACCCTGTTCCCCGAGGTGCGGCTGAGATCAGGGCTTCTGGAGTTTCGTGCGTGCGACAGTCTCCCTCCTCGCTGGCAGCCTGTGCCCATCGTGCTCCTCGCCGGTCTGCTGTACGACGAGGCGGCCAGGCAGGAGGCACTCGACCTCCTCGAGCCGTATGGGGAGATCACCGCGATGCTGTGGGCGGCTGCCGCCGTTCGCGGCCTCCGCGACCGGACCGTCGCCTCTCTCACGGACCGGATCTGGGACCTGGCGCTCGAGGGCTCCCGCAGGCTGGGGCCGGTGTTCATCGGGCCGAAGCAAGAGATCGCGGAAGAGTTCGTCGCGGCCTACCCCGGTCAGCGAAGAGCCCCGGGGGACGACCTCAGGAAGCTCCTCGCAGACGATCCCCGCACCGCTCTCGAGTGGGCGGCCGGCTGACGATTCAACGAACAGTCCGCGGTGCACTCTGGGCTACAGTGCGCGCCCGCGGCCACCGAGCGTGATGGACCTTCAGAAGCTGGCAGACGAACTCGAACCCGACTTCGACGAGCTGTACCTCGAAGCCGAAGGCGTCAGGGTGCTCGCTCCCCCGGCACCCGTTGATCTCTCGATGCTCGGTGCCGAGATGTACCCCGATGACTGCGACGACGACACGGCGTACGACACCATCGGCGGCATCGCCGGCCTCATCACCATGGTGGACTTCGAGTGGCAGGAGGACGGGGCGAAGCCGTTCCACATGTCGCTGGATCTGATGGCGATCGGGGATTGCGTATATCTCACCATCTCCCCGGACCCGGCGATTGCCCAGTCGTGGGAGGCGATCGCGTCGCTCGACGGCTACCGCCCGGCAGTGCTCACCCCGCTCCTGCTCGACATCCTGGAGGACAACGGGACCAGGCTCGGCTGCGACCTCCTGAGCAGCCTCCCCACGAAGATCAGCAGCAGGTTCATCCAACCGCTGTCGTTCCTCATCGGCTTCCGGTCCTACCTCGACTGGGACGAGGAGAGGAATCCGGGGGCGTGGGCAACGGCAGCCGGGTACCTGCCCGACCGGCTTCGCAGCCACGAGCGGCTCACCGCGGCGGCGGCCGCCGTCGCCGCCGGCGGCACGGCCGAGGACCGTGACGAGTTCCTCGCCGCCTATGTGGTCGCCACGTACGAAGGCGCGGTACCGGACTGAGTGAGGTGGCGGGGGACCGGCATCTCTCAGGCTGAAGGTAGATTCAGTTTCCGTGAACCTTCCCGAGTACGACACGCACGACGCCGTCGGCCTCGCCGGGCTGGTCGCCGCCGGAGACGTCAAGCCGGTGGACCTCGTCGAGGCAGCCCTCGACCGGATCGAGCGCCGCAACCCGAAGCTGAACGCGGTGATCCGGAACGACTCGGATCGCGCCCTGGCGGCGGCGCGTGAGCCGGTCGCTGCAGAAGCGCCCTTTGGGGGTGTCCCCTTTCTCTTGAAGGATCTAGCGCTCGAGGAAGGGGAGCGGACCACGTTCGGCTCGGTGTTCTTCCGTGACTTCGTCGCCGAAGACACGTCGGTGCTCGTGCGCCGCATGCGATCCGCAGGGCTCATCTCGGTGGGCCGTACCAACACGCCCGAATTCGGCTTGCTCCCTACCACCGAGCCGGTCCTGTGGGGTGCCACCGCGAACCCGTGGGATCTGGCATACAGCCCGGGAGGTTCGAGCGGGGGAGCCGCAGCAGCCGTGGCCGCTGGCATCGTCCCCCTTGCCCACGGAGGCGACGGCGGAGGATCCATCCGCATCCCGGCAGCCAACTGCGGCATCTTTGGTCTCAAACCCTCACGGGGCCGCTTGCCGCAATACCCGCCCGCGCCGTCCGACTTCCTGGCGGTCGGAGGGTGCGTGAGCCGCTCGGTGCGCGACACGGCAGTCTTTCTCGACGCCACCGCGGGCGCCGTGCCGGGTTCGCGATGGTCGCTTGCGGCACCACCGAAGCCGTTTCGCGACGCTGCCGCCACCGACCCGGCGCCGCTGCGGGTCGCGATGCTCGGCACGGACCTCCACGGCGGCCCGCTGCACGCGGAATGCGCAGCGGCGTTGCGGGTGACGTCCGCCCTGCTCGAGGATCTCGGTCACCACGTCACGGAGGTGCGACCCCGGTTCGATGCTGAGGCGATGGAGGATGCATTCCTCGTCGTGTGGGCTGCGCTGGCCGCGTCGATCTTCCAACTGATCCTGGCCGAGGCAGAGACGCGGCGCGGTGGGAGGTTCGTACGTCGCCGGCTCGGCGATTGGCGGGCGATGCAGCTGATCACGAGGCTCGATCGGCGCAAGAGCGGTCTCGACTCCTTCGAGCCTTTCACCTGGGGTCTCGCCCGGCGCTCCCGGCAGAGGAAGCCCGCCGACCTCATGACGGCAGACACGACGCTCCAGGCCGCCTCCTTCGCTCTCCACGAGATGATGCGGGACTACGATCTCTTGCTCACGCCCACGCTCGGCACTCCCCCGGTGCGGACCGGTCAGATCGACCAGTCGGCGGAATGGGACGATCTCGACCGCACACTGCGCCGCTACGTGCCCTTCACCCCTATCGCAAACTTCACCGGGCGGCCTGCGATGTCGGTGCCGCTGCACTGGACCGATGCCGGGCTGCCGATCGGCTCGCACTTCATCGGCGGCGAGGGCGACGATGCGACGCTGCTGGCCATCGCCGGTCAACTGGAGCGGGCCATGCCCTGGTGGGACCGCCGCCCCCCGATCGCGTCGTCCTGACGGTGGAGGCCGGGCTGCGCTCCCCAGCCGCTAGTTGCGTTTGAACCGGACCCCCTCGAAGAAGGTCGGCAGGACGTACGTGAAGAGCCGGCGCGAGTCGAGCACGGCGATGGCCGCAATGGTCAGGACGACGATCGCGAGACCGGGACCCGTTTCGGAGAACAGGTGCGCGAGAAACGGTGCGTAGCCGGTTGCCTGGAGCAACATCCCGAACGCCATGTTCCCCGTAGTGATGAGCACCAAGGCGAACACGAGGCCGACGGCCGCGAACGGCGGTCCCGGCACCTCCCCGGCCGCGATCAGCCCGAGGAGCACGCCGGCGCCGACGGCGGCGTCTGCGTAGCCGTCCCATGGGCCGAGTCGCGTGCCGGTCGTCGCCTGGGCGATACGGCCGTCGAGAAAGTCCGTCCACCAGGCGAGTGCGAGCAACACGGCCGCTCCCAACCATCGCCCGTCCCCGATCGCGATCGCGATAAGGAGCGCGAGTGGCAGCCGCATCGCCGTGAGGCCATCTGCGATGTGGGCCCTCGTGATCGTCCCGGCACGGACCGGCATGGCCATACGCTACGACGCGAGAACCCGGACGACGTGCGCCTCAGAGATAGGCCTCGATCGGGGGGCAGGAACAGACCACGTTGCGATCCCCGAACTGGGCGTCGACCCGGCTCACCGGCGGCCAGTACTTGTCACCACGGAGGCCCGGAACCGGGTATGCGGCCCTCTCCCGCGAGTACCCATGGCTCCACTCGTCTGAGACGACGTCCTCGGCCGTGTGCGGAGCGTTGCGGAGCGGGGAGTCCTCGAGCGGCATGTTGCCTTGGGCGATCTCGTCGATCTCGCCTCGGATGGCGATCATGGCATCGCAGAAACGGTCGAGCTCGGTCTTCGACTCGGACTCGGTGGGCTCGATCATCAACGTCCCGACGACCGGAAACGACATCGTCGGAGCGTGAAAACCGTAATCCACGAGCCGTTTGGCCACGTCGTCGACCGTCACACCCGACGCCTTCTTGGCCGGTCGCAGGTCGACGATGCACTCGTGGGCCACGAGCCCCGAATCGCCGGTGTAGAGGATGGGGAAGTGGTCCTGGAGCCTGCGGGCGACGTAGTTCGCGTTGAGGATCGCGACCTCGGTGGCGCGCCGCAGCCCGGCGCGACCCATCAGCACGACGTAGACCCAGGCGATGGGGAGGATCCCGGCAGATCCCCAGGGGGCGGCTGCGATCGCCCCGACACCGTCTGCCGGTCCCGTTTGGTCGGGAACGAGGGGATGACCGGGAAGGAACGGCTCGAGATGGGCCCGGACCCCGATCGGCCCGACCCCGGGCCCCCCGCCTCCGTGCGGGATCGTGAAGGTCTTGTGCAGGTTGAGGTGCGACACGTCTCCGCCGAAGTCACCGGGCCGGGCGATGCCGACGAGGGCATTGAGGTTGGCGCCATCGATGTACACCTGCCCGCCGTGATCGTGGACGATGTCGCACATCAGCCGTACCCGTTCTTCGAAGACGCCGTGTGTGGAGGGATACGTGATCATCAGCGCAGCCAGTGACTCGCGGTGCTCCTCCGCCTTGGCCTCCAGGTCGGCAACGTCGACGTCACCCCGCTCGTCCGTTGCGACAACGACCACCCGGAGCCCCGCCATCGTCGCAGACGCGGGGTTCGTCCCGTGGGCCGATGCCGGTATGAGACAGACGTTGCGGTGGCCCTCCCCCCGGCTGTGGTGATAGGCGCGGATCGCGAGCAACCCTGCAAACTCCCCCTGGGACCCAGCGTTGGGCTGAAGCGACACGGCGTCGTATCCCGTGAGCTCGGCGAGCCACCGCTCCAGGTCATCGAACATCTCGAGGTAGCCGGCAGCCTGCTCGAGCGGCGCATACGGATGCAGGTCTGCGAACGCCGGCCACGACACCGGGATCATCTCCGTCGTGGCGTTCAACTTCATCGTGCACGACCCCAGGGCGATCATCGAGCGATCGAGCGCAACGTCCTTGTGCTGGAGCTTCCGCAGGTAGCGGAGCATCTCCGTCTCCGACCGGTGGCTGTCGAAAACCGGGTGGGTCAGAAATGGTGAGCTGCGGCGCAGCCCGGCGGGAAGGCCGCCCGGCACGTCGTCGCCGGCATCGCCGCTGCGGATGTCGACGAGAAAGGACTCGAGCACGGCATCGGCGACGCCCATCGTCGTGGTCTCGTCGACCGAGACCGCCACGGTGTCCTGGTCCACGAGACGCAGATTGATCCGCCGGTCCTCGGCGGCGGCGACCACCTCGGCCGCCCTGCCGGGTACCGTCACCGTGAGCGTGTCGAACCACGTCCGGTTTCGTACCTCGAGCCCGCCCTCCATGAGCGCCGCCGCAAGCCGTGAGGCGACAGAGTGCGTCCGCTCGGCAATGGCACGGAGACCAGCAGGGCCGTGATAGACGGCGTACATGCCCGCCATGACCGCAAGCAGGACCTGCGCCGTGCAGATGTTCGACGTGGCCTTCTCTCTACGGATGTGCTGCTCGCGGGTCGTCAGCGTCAACCGGAGCGCCATGCGCCCTGCGGTGTCCTTCGAGACCCCGACGAGCCTCCCGGGGATCGTGCGCTTGTGCTCGTCCCGTGTCGCCAGGTATCCGGCGTGAGGACCGCCGAACATCAACGGCACACCGAACCGCTGCGAGGTTCCCACCACGACGTCGGCGCCCATCTCGCCCGGCGGAGTGAGCACCGTGAGCGCCAGCAGATCTGCAGCGACGGCGACGAGCACACCGCTCTCGCGCAGGGAGGCGACGAGCTCGCGGTCGTCCCGGATGCGTCCCGAGGAACCGGGGTACTGGAGCAGGACTCCGTAGGGGGCGGCCCCGTCCACGTCGCGCTCCGGGTCACCGACGACCACCTTCAGCCCGAGAGGCTCGGCACGGGTTCGCACGACCTCGATCGTCTGCGGGTGGCAGTCTGCGTCCACGAAGAACACGTCGCTCCCGCCCCGGGCGATCCGCTTGAGCATGGTCATGGCCTCAGCCGCTGCCGTCGCTTCGTCGAGCAGCGAGGAGTTCGCCAGCTCCATGCCGGTGAGATCCGACACCATCGTCTGGAAGTTCAGGAGGGCTTCCAGCCGACCCTGCGAGATCTCCGCCTGGTACGGCGTGTACGCGGTGTACCAGCCTGGATTCTCGAGGATGTTGCGCTGGATGACCGCGGGGGTGTGGGTTCCGTAGTAACCCATTCCCAGCATCGAGGTGTACACCTGGTTCCGGTCTGCGATGCGTCGCAGACGTGTGAGCGCATCGGCCTCCGTCACGGCATCGATCCGTTCCGAGGAGCCCTCAGACTTGATCGCATCTGGAACGGCGCGATCGATCAGCTCGTCGAGGCCGGCGGCGCCGACGAGCGCGAGCATCGTCGCGATCTCGTCGTCGTCCGGTCCTACGTGGCGTCGGGCGAACTCCCCGACCGGGTCGCTCTCGGCGCTCGGCATGGTCACTCCTGATGACGTGCTGACGTCCGGGGCAAGCCCCGGCCCCTCGCCCCGTTCTGTCACCAGTGCCTGAGAGATTCACCGGTTGCCCGGCTTGTCACCTTCGGCGGGGTCCGACGACCCGCTCTCCAGAGGTGCCTCGTCATGCGGTCCGTGTGCCTGAGAGTTTCCCGGGGCGGTTACTCCTTCGGCGCCGGGTCTCGCCCGAACTCTCCCGCACGAGTCAGCGGCAACGGAAAGGGTACACGGCCATCTGGGGCCTCGGCGGGTCGGTGGTGTGGCCTCGGGTCAGGCGAGTAGCTTGTCGAGATCGAGCTCTTCGAGCGCGACCTCGCCGCGGAAGTACGAGGCGTGGGTATGGCGGATCGTATCTCGCGAGTCCGCGGCCACGAGGACGATCTCGACAGAGGGATCCTCAAAATGCTCGCGCTCTACCTGCGTGTACCGGGCCATGGCCTCGAGCGCGTCGCTGAACTCTTCGACCTCGATCAACTCTTGCGACGCCTCAGCAAGCGGCACCTTGGCCGCAATCACCTGCAGGCTGCCGCGCATCTCCAT
>JBHHXA010000045.1:0-11456 GCA_046756805.1 Acidimicrobiia bacterium | reverse complement strand
ATCAACTCCAGAGTCAATTCCGCCTTGCCGGCGGCCCATGCGAGGACCGCGAGACCGAGCGCCGCGTACGGCACACCGATCCAGAGATAGCTCCGCTTGGGAGTCATGGTCTCCGCCTCGTCAACTCGTCGAGAACGCTCTGCGAGATGCGCGCCGCGGGTCGAACCAGTGAGATCACGTGAGGATCGAGCTGGTACATCGAGTGGCGGTACAACTCCTCGACGGCAGAGTCGATGCCTCCACCCGCCTCGACGCATTCGAGGGCGCGGCAGGCCACCTGGATGATCTGCGACCGGTGGTCGAGATCTGGGTCCGGGTCGGCTCCCGGGATACGGAACGGGTCCCGACTCGTGCCGATGATTGCCGCTGCCGGCCGCAGGGAGCTCGATGGCTGGAGCATCTCGACGCCCCACTCTGCGATCTCGGACGACGAGAAGCCCCGCTCTCGGACGGGAGGCGACGTCGTGGCGAGCAGACCGAGGTCGTGCAGGTGTGCTGCGGTCTCGAGGTCCTTCAGGTCAGACCCGACGGCGCCTTCGAGCTTCGCCATCGCGACGGCGAGGTCCGCAACGCCCTGTGAGTGACCCGACGCCGCGAGCCCGGCGGCCTCCGGGAGGCGTCCCAGGGCCCTCACGGTGAGGTCGGCAATCCGCCTGCCGCGGGCGACACGGACCCCGAGATGATGTGCAATGGCGTAAGGCACGAGGGACAGCGCGATGGCCCAGCCGAGCGAGTGCCGGGCCAGTGTGCCGAACGTCACGGCGGCGCTCAGCGCTACCAAGGCGATAGGCCAGTCCTCGAGACCGCGACGCACATGGTGGCGGCGTGCACCCTTCCCGTCGCGGTGAGACCAGCCTTCCAGCAGGGCTTCGAGCGCAAACCAAGCTGCCCAGACCGCAAGTACCAGGCCGAGTTCGGTCCAGGTGAGGCGCGGAGCCGCGACGAGCGGAACTGCGGCGATACCTTCTATTGCCCCTAGTCCGCAGAACAGCACGCAAACGCCGCCAAGGCTCGCAACGCTCATCGTCGGACGACCGACTACCAAGCGTGCTGCGGATTGAACAGTGAAGACCCCCGCCACGACCACCACTGTGGTGGGCCAGGGAGGAATCCCGACGAGCGACACGGACACGAGCAGGGCAGGCACGAGGGTCCATCGCCGGTCCTCGACGGATGGAACTCGTACGAGGCTGCCCAGGGCCCCGATCGCAAAGGCCACGACGATCGGGATGGGCGAGGTCTCGATCGAGGCACCTGCCCAAACCGTCGCGGCGATGAGACCGACGGACCCCAATGCCAGCACGACCCCCTGCATGATCCCGACCATAGCGATCGGAACCGGTTGTTTTCATCCTGTCGTGTTGGGTTGGTATCCTTCGGGCGATGGCTGAAGGACGTATCGAACTCGAGAAGCTGATGGAGGGCTTTGCCGACTACCCGCCGATCATGACCACTCAGGACGTCGCCGAGTTCCTCTCGATGAACATCCAGGAGGTCAGGCGGTTGGTCCGCGAAGGTCGGATCCCGGCCCGTCGTATCGGCAAGGCGTACCGGTTCTTCCGGGACGAGCTGGTGCAGTGGCTGTACGACCGGGAGCCCGACCGGAGCTGAGCGTAGCTATTCCGCTGCCGAGCCGGGTACGCCCTGGACACGGTGACGGAAGAGCCGCAGCGGTTGGCGCAGCTTGTCTTCGAGGAAGACGCCAAGCCCGACGGCGAGGAACACGTCACCGAGCGAAATGACGTTGCGGGGGAGCGGTATCACGTCGCCGAGGAACGGCAGCCTGGTTCCGTCGTCGAGCAGGACGTGTTTTCCATCGAGCACGATGTCGGCCGAGGCTCCGCCTGCGACCGCCGCGGCTTCCATCAAGACGGGCATGCCGCCGTTGGCGGCGATCACGGTGAAGTTCATGAGCACTCCCAGCCCTGCGATCCAGATGCCGGGCTCCGCACGGTTGAGCCAGACGACGAGTACCAACACGACGTAGCTCGTGAGGAGCAGGCCGACGGCGAGCGTTCCCCGGTCGTCCGGCAGAGCTGCTGCCAGGAGTTGGAGACCGAACCCTACGAACAGCAGCCACCACGCCTGGATTTCGATTTCGACGAGGTTGGTCAGCTTGCCACCGCGGAGCAACGAGATCAGCACCGAGACTACGAGTACGACGGCGATCCAGATCACCAGCCGAGCGTAATCGTGCCGCGCCGTAGCGCAGAACCGACTGCCTGTTCCTTGCCATGTGTGCCTGGTCACAGGTCGCAGGTACGAGGCGCGACGGCGGTCCTCTATGCTCGGCTGATCGGAACCACGGGGCGGATGTGCTCACGTACCAGAAGATCTCGTCCCGGGCGTTGCTCACGATCGACGAACCCCAGAAGCGCAACCCGCTCTCGAACGAGACGATGCGGCAGTTTGGCGAGGCCCTTCGGACCGCCACCGCGGACCCGGAAGTCCTCGTCATCGTCGTCACCGGGGCCGGCGACAAGGCGTTCTCCGCAGGCGGCGATCTCTCCGGTGGGTTCCTCGAGAACCCACTGGCCTCGCATGGCGACCGTGCCGCCTTTGCCGACCTCTTCAGGCTGATGAGAAGGTGCGGCAAGCCGATCGTCGCCAGGGTCAACGGCCACGCCCTCGCAGGGGGGTTCGGTCTTGCGGCGGCCTGCGACATCGTCATCGCGGTCGAGGACGCCACCTTTGGAACGCCCGAGATCAAGGTTGGGCTCTGGCCCATGATGATCAGCGCCATCCTGCAGCGCCTGATGCCCCAGCGAGCGGCGATGGAGCTGATGATGACGGGAAGGCGCATCTCTGCCGAAGAGGCATTGCACCTCGGGGTGGTGTCGCGGGTGGTGCCTCGCGAACTGCTCGATGCGACCGTTGACGAGACCGTCGCTTGGCTGCTCGAGCAGAGCCCGGCGCAGCTCAAGTTGGGGAAGGACTCCTTCTACGCCGTAGAGGACCTGGGGCTCGACGCAGCTCTCGACCACCTCCTCATCGGGCTCACCGCCGTCGGCATGACCGAGGACGCCCCCGAAGGCGTCGCCGCCTTCGTCGAGAAGCGCCGCCCCGTGTGGAAGGGCCGCTGATCGGCGAGTGATCGCCTACGGCGATCTCGTCACTAACGTTTCTCCCGTGATCCCCGCTACCGAAGTCGCGCAGGAACAGCCCGAGGCAGCCGACGAGCGTCGGACCCGCAGACTCGCCGTGCTGACGCTCGTCGGGCTGGTGGCGGCTGGGATCGCTCTCTACGCGTGGATCCAGACCTCGAGCCCCTCTCCTCCACCGGCGGTCTCCGGCCCCTTGTTCTCGACCCTGGTCCCGGGAGAGTCCGGGGGCCCTGCGAGCGGCGACCAGGCCCCGCTCTTCGTCGTCGAGACGTTCGATGGAGAAACGTTCTCTCTCGCGGAGCATCTCGCGACCGATGGGAGACCGCTCTTTCTCAACTTGTGGGCCTCCTGGTGCATCCCGTGTCGGGAAGAGATGCCTGCGATCGACGCGGCATCACAGCGCCATCCCGGCGTCAGGTTCCTCGGAGTCGCGGTGCGTGACGATCTCGGGCCTGCGAAGGATCTCGGGCGTGAGACCGGTGTGTCGTATGCGTTGGCCTTCGATGCCGATGGAGTGGTCGATGCGGAGTATCCGATCCTCGGGATGCCCGCGACCTTCTACATCTCGCCTGAGGGTCTGATCCTGAAACGGGTATACGGACAACTCGTCGAGGACCAGATCGACGGTGACGTAGGGGGTTTGTTCGGAGGCTGATCTCAGGTGATCTCGATGAGGCGGCCGCCCGCCTGGACGAGGTCTCCCGAGGCGACGAACACCGCGGCCACGGTGCCCCGCATCGGGGCGACGACCGGGATCTCCATCTTCATCGATTCGAGGATCACGAGCTCGTCGCCCTTGCCGACGATGTCGCCCTGCGCGCAGAGCACCTTCCAGACCTTGGCGGCGATGTCCGAGCTCAGGATCACGGCCGGTGAGCGTAGCCCGACATCGGGACCGTCCTGCGACGGACAGGGGCGGCTTCATCGCAGCGACCTCAAGAACGTGCGATCTTTGTGCCGCCACGGTCGTGGCTCGCCCGGTTGAGCGAAGGTCGATCCGTCTTGCGTAGCCCGTAAAGAGCCGGGCATTCTTGGATCGATCGCGCAGCGTTGGGGGATGGCGACCACCGGTATCCTGGTTGGAGCCTGGAGACACACCCACTTTCTCGACGAATCGAGGCAGCATGATCCCGCACGACCCCTTCGAGGCCCGCCGCGAGATCGAGACGCCCGTCGGGACGCGGACGATCTTTCTGCTCGATGCTCTGCGCGACGTCGGCGACGTCGATGCGCTGCCCTACACGATCAAGGTGCTGCTGGAGTCCGTGCTCCGCAACCACGACGGGTCGGGCATCACGGATGGGGACGTGCGGGCGCTGGCGCAGTACGACGCAGAGAAGGTCGAGGAGACCGAGATTGCGTACAAGCCCGCCAGGGTGCTTCTCCAGGACTTCACCGGCGTGCCCGCCGTAGTCGATCTCGCCGCGATGCGCTCGGCGATCGTCCGCATGACGGGCGACGAGTCCTCGGCCCAGCTCGTGAATCCTCAGGTCCGTTCCGATCTCGTGATCGATCACTCCGTCCAGGTGGACGCCTTCAACGTCCCAGATGCGCTCCAGATCAACAGTGACAAGGAGTTCGAGCGGAACCGCGAGCGATATGAGTTCCTGAAGTGGGGCCAGTCGGCGTTCGAGAACTTCCACGTCGTCCCGCCCGCAACCGGCATCGTGCACCAGGTCAACCTCGAGTATCTGGCGCGCGTGGTGTGGGACGAGCGCGGCATGCTCTATCCCGACAGCCTCGTCGGCACGGATTCGCACTCGACGATGATCAACGGCCTCGGCGTGGTCGGCTGGGGTGTCGGGGGCATCGAAGCCGAAGCGGTCACGGTCGGTCAGCCGATCTACATGCTGTTGCCGGAGGTCGTCGGCTTCCGGCTCACCGGAAGGCTCCCCGACGGCGCCACCGCGACCGATCTCGTCCTGCGCGTCGTGGAGATGCTGCGCGCCCACAAGGTCGTCGGCAAGTTCGTCGAGTTCCACGGCCCAGGTTTTGCGGACATGCCCGTCGCGAACCGGGCGACCATCGCCAACATGTGTCCCGAGTACGGAGCCACCGTCGGTTACTTCCCCGTGGACGAGCGCGTCCTCGAGTACCTAGAGCTGACCGGCCGCCCCGGCGAGCTCGTCGAAACCGTGGAGCAGTACACCAAGCTCCAGGGGTTGTGGCGCAGCGACGAGCGCGAGGTCGTGTACAGCTCCACGCTGGAGCTCGACATGTCCACGGTGACCCCTGCCCTCGCCGGTCCGAAGCGACCGCAGGATCGGATCGATCTCGGCGACATGAAGACGACTTGGCGGCGCGATCTCGACACCGGTCTGCGGAAGCAGGGCACGACGGCCTCTGTTCCCGTGCCGACCGAGTACGACGGCGCCCGCTTCGAGATGTGTGACGGCGACGTCGTCATCGCTGCGATCACCAGCTGCACCAACACCTCGAACCCTGATGTCATGGTTGGGGCAGGCCTGCTCGCTCGCAAGGCGAGAGAGCAGGGCCTGGAGCGCAAGCCCTGGGTGAAGACGTCGCTCGCCCCGGGGTCCAAGGTCGTCACGGACTACCTCGAGAAGTCCGGGTTGAGCGACGATCTCGAAGCGCTCGGCTTCCACACCGTCGGCTACGGGTGCACGACCTGCATCGGCAACTCAGGTCCGTTACCCGCAACGATCAGCGATACCATCAACCGTCACGACCTCGTTGCCGCGTCGGTCCTGTCCGGCAACCGGAACTTCGAGGGACGGATCTCGCAGGATGTCCGGGCGAACTACCTCGCCTCGCCACCCCTCGTGGTGGCGTATGCCCTCGCAGGCACGGTCGACATCGATCTCACCACAGAGCCGATAGGGGTGGATCGGGAGGGCAACGCCGTCTTCCTGGCAGACATCTGGCCTTCCCAGGCAGAGATCTCTGCCATCGTGGGGTCGAGTCTCGGGGCAGATCAGTTTCGCTCCCGCTACGCCGACGTGTTCGCCGGGTCGGAGGCCTGGAGAACGGTCGCCACGTCGGACGCACCACTCTTCGACTGGGACCCCGCCAGCACGTATGTGCAAGAGCCGCCGTTCTTCGTGGACCTGGGTACCGAGCCGGATCCGATTCTCCCGATCACCGGGGCGAGGGTGCTTCTTGCGCTCGGCGACTCGGTGACGACCGACCACATCTCACCGGCAGGTGCGATCGCGGCTGCCTCACCGGCAGGTGAGTTCCTCCTCGATTCTGACGTCGAGCAGCGCATGTTCAACAGCTACGGATCGAGACGCGGCAACGACAGGGTGATGACGCGGGGCACGTTCGCCAACATCCGGGTCCGCAATCGGCTCGCTCCCGGTACCGAGGGTGGCTACACGACGGACTTCACCGACGGCGAGGTCAAGACCATCTACGACGCATCGCGGTCGTACCAGGAGGCCGGCATCCCGCTCGTCGTGCTCGGCGGCGTCGACTACGGCATGGGAAGCTCCCGGGACTGGGCTTCCAAGGGCCCCTTCCTGCTCGGCGTCCAGGCGGTCATCGCACGGAGCTTCGAGCGCATCCACCGTTCGAACTTGCTGATGATGGGCGTGCTGCCGCTGACCTTCGCCGAGGGAGAGGACGCCCGGTCGCTCGGTCTCGATGGCACCGAGACGTACGACATCGCGGTCGACGATTCGCTCGAACCGCGTCAACCGGTCGAGGTCACCGCGACGAGGAGCGAGGGCGAGCGAGTCCGTTTCACGGCGACGTGCCGCTGCGACACGGCGATCGAGATCGAGTACCTGCGCCACGGGGGCATCCTCCACATGGTGCTGCGACGGATGGCCGCAGGACACTGAGCCGAACCCGACCGGCGATTCGCTGGGAGGGTGCTGAAAGAGTGTGCCTCTAGAGGGTGCTGAAAGAGAGTGCCTCTTGGGGCTCGTTGACTCACCCGCAGTGTTTCCACCTGGGACTTTGTCGACGAGCCCACAAGTGAACTGTGCTTTTTCAGCACCCTCGTAGGAGCTCGCCGACGTATCTGCAGCAATCCGACCTGGGACTTGTCGACGAGCCCACTGGATTGTGCCTTCTCGGCGCCCACCTAGACGGGTCGCTCA
This sequence comes from Acidimicrobiia bacterium, assembly GCA_046756805.1. Taxonomy (GTDB): domain Bacteria; phylum Actinomycetota; class Acidimicrobiia; order Spongiisociales; family UBA5794; genus CAMYMC01. Next base: position 4,285 of record JBHHXA010000045.1, on the reverse strand, counting down.
GCGGCTTCGAGAACCCGCTCGGCGTTGCCGCCCAGCACCTTGCGGATCTCTGCCTCGCCCCACCCCCGCGTCAGCAGCTCGGTGGTGATGGCCGGGTAGCACGACACGTCCTCGAGACCGGCGGGCGTGATCTCGATCCCGTCGAAGTCGGACCCGAGACCGACGTGGTCCGTGCCTGCGACCCGGGCGACGTGCTCGATGTGGTCGACGACGTCCGCCACCGTCCCCCTATCGAGCCTACGGCGCACCCGGCGCGCCATCTCTTCTTCCACGTACGCCTCGTCCGATGCGTCCTCCATCAGCTCGCGGGCCTCGTCGACCATCGCGCGGGCCGCATGCGCTGCCGACTCGACGACGAACGCCGGGTAGAAGTTCACCATCACCACGCCGCCTCCGGCCCCCAGCATCTCCAGCACGTCGTCCGGAACGTTCCGGGGGTGCGGCGCCAACGCAAAAGCGCTCGAGTGCGAGGCGATGACCGGTGCGGTGCTGTGTTCGATCGCCTGCCGCATGGTGTCGGGGGAAACGTGGGAGATATCGACGAGCATCCCGAGCCGGTTCATCTCGGCCACGACGGCGCGGCCGAACTCCGTGAGCCCACCGTGACGGGGCCGATCGGTCGCAGAGTCGGCCCAGTCGGTTGCGTCGTTGTGCGTCAGCGTGAGATATCTGACCCCGGCTTCGGCAAGACCGCGCAGTGCGTCGAGCGAGTTCTCGATGCAGTGTCCTCCCTCGGCACCCATGAGAGACGCGATTCGCCCTTGCCTTTTCGCAGCCGCGACGTCGTGGGTGCTCGTCGCCGCTACCAGGTTCTCAGGGTCGCGAGCGATCACCTCCGCCACGAGCCGGATCTGGCGGTGCGTCGCGTCCAGCGGGTTTGGCGTCCATGCAGGCACGTACACCGACCAGAACTGAGCTCCGACGCCGCCTTCCCTGAGCCGGGGGACGTCGGTGTGGTAGCCGGGAAGCCTGTGTCGGGGATCCGCGGCTTCGAGGTCTCCCCCTGCTCCGGTCCACAGCGCCCAGGGCAGGTCGTTGTGGCCGTCGAAGACCGGCATGTCGGAGTGGATTCGCAGCGCTTCGGTGGCCGGACCGGTCTCCATCAATCCTCCGGAAGCCAGCTCTCGAGCTGGACCCCGAGACCGTCTGCGATCCGATTGACGTATGCGTAGTACGCCGCCACCTCGACGATGTCGAGGATGTCGCGATCGCTGCATCCTGCAGCTCGCAGCGCAGCCACATCGTCCTCGCCCACTTCCCAGGGCCTCTCCGTCAGCTTTGTCGCATAACCGAGGATCGCGTGGCGTCGAGGGTCGAGCGGAGCCGTGCGCCAGTCGGCTTCTACCGCGGCGAGGAGGTCATCGTCCTTGAGGAGTCGGCGCAGACCGCGCCGATGGTGCACGATTCAGTAGGTGCACTCATTGGCCATGCTCACGACGAGGGCGATGAGCTCGCGATCCACCTTGCGCAAGGTCGCGGTCCCCGCCATCGCCGAGGCGTAGAGCCCCTGGTGGGCCTGCATGGCCCTCGGGTTGAGGGAATGGATCTGCATGATGTTGTCGACCCGCTTGTGGGCGCGATCCGCGACGCTCTCGAGCAAGGCGGCGAGTTCGCCCTCCCACTCGTCCTCCCGCACCGTCTCGATCCAGGCCATGGCGCGCTCCTTGCTCCAGGGAGAATGACGGCCACTACGATCGCACGCTCGACCCGGCTCCGTCGATTCGTCGCGGTCACCGACGCTTTGCGCGTTCACACGTCGGTGACGCACTCCTCGTCGGAGGCGAGGTGCGGGGTCACGATCGCAACCGGCTGCTGTTTGGCCGCCTCGAGGAGCCCGCGCACGATGCCCTCGTCGAGCCGGCATACGACCTCAGGGTGATCCGTCGCCGTCTGCCCGAAAGGACAGAACTTCGTGAGGAGCATGCGTTCCTCGGCGTTGGCCGCCGTGTCGAAACCCATGCCCATCATCGCCCGGGCCACAGCCTGCACGGCTGCGTCGAAACCGGCGTCGGCCGGGATGCCGATCTCCGCCGCGAGTTCCCGGCCGTACTCACGTCCGACCTCTTCGGCCACAGCGGCGGCGGTGTCGGGAGCGACCCTCTCCACGACCCGCATGAGCAGCTCGGACAGCAGGTCGTACCGACGCTCGGGGAACTGCACCGACACTTCCTTGGCGGTGGTCTCGTAGTGCTTGGCGGGACGCCCGGCACCCGGCCCGCGTCTGCCGCCCCGCCTGCGGTGTGTCACCCGCAGGTACCCGTCGGTGACGAGCTTGTCGAGGTGATGGCGAGCGACGTTGGCGTGGATCCCGAACACGGTCGCGATCTCGTTGGCGGTCACCGATTCAGGCGCTTCACGGACCGAGACGTAGATCCCGCGTCTCGTCGCATCACCGAGCGATGCGGCGAGATCGCCGACTTGCTGATCAAACAGTTCCGTGTCCATCGTGTCCCCGCATCCGAGAGATGGGGCGGCTCCATCGCTCACTATAGTTTCTATTCACTACGCAGATAGGAGAAGGACGCGGTGGACGCAGCAGAGGTGCGTGCGGCGGTAGGGGCCGTCCCGGACAAGGACTTCCATCGTCCGCTCGGCGATCTCGACATGTTGGCGCGCGTGGACGCGTCCGCTGAGGGCGCGGTAGACATCGTGGTAGCCGTGCCGGTTCACGGTCACCCGCTGGAGGAGGATCTCCGAGCCGATGTCATCGCTGCGGCTGACCGCGTGTCCGGCGTTACCTCCGTCCGTGTCGAGTTCGCGCACATGACGGCTGAGGAACGCGCCACGCTCATGCAGAGGGTGCGCGGGGGTGCGGACACCGAGATCGCACCGGGTGCAGCGACATCCACCACGAGGGTGATCGCCGTGTCCTCGGGCAAGGGGGGCGTGGGCAAGTCCTCGGTCACCGCCAACCTCGGCATCTCGCTCGCACGGCTCGGAAAGTCCGTCGGCATCATCGACGCGGATGTATGGGGGTTCTCGATCCCCAAGATGCTCGGGGTCGATCGGGCGCCGTCGGTCATCGACGACACCCTGATCCCTCCCAGGTCACACGGTGTGAGCGCCATGTCGATGGACTTCTTCGTCCAGCCCGACCAGGCCGTGATCTGGCGTGGGCCCATGCTGCACAAGGCGCTCGAGCAGTTCCTGGCGGATGTGTATTGGGGGGAGCCGGACTATCTCCTCATCGACATGCCTCCCGGCACCGGTGATGTGGCGATCTCGATCTCGCAGTTCGTGCCCCGCGCCCAGGCCATCATCGTCACGACCCCGCAGGTCACCGCGCAACGCGTCGCGAAGCGAGCCGGTCTCATGGCGCGGCAGGTCAAGCAAGACATCATGGGCGTCATCGAGAACATGTCGTGGTTCACCGGCCACGACGGAACGAGATACCCCATATTCGGCACCGGCGGGGGCGAGGCCCTTGCAGCCGAGCTCGACGTCCCCCTGCTCGGCCAGATTCCCCTCCTGCCTGCGCTGCGGGAGGGAGCGGATCTCGGACTTCCCGTCACGGTGACGGAGCCCGATGGTGAGGCAGCCGCCGCATTCGACGGGATCGCAACCGAAGTCGAGTCGCGGCGTCCCCGCCTTCGTGCGCACCCCGAGCTGGTCGTGCGCTGAGGCGGGCGGCTCGCGCCGCTAGATTGTCCTTCCCGCCACCTCTGACAAGGACACCTACGCCATGACAGACAAAGTGAAGATCCGCATCGGGCTCGAGTCGGTCCGCGAGCTCGAGCTCGAAGTCGCAGACGGCGACGCGGTTGCCGCGGAACTCGAAGCTGCGATCGCCGATGAAGCCGATCTCGTCTGGCTGACCGATGTCAAGGGAAACCGGCACGGCATCGCCGTGTCGAAGCTCGGTTTCGTGGAGATCGAGGGAGAGAGCACCCGGCCCGGCATCGGGTTCACGGCCGTCGAGGCCGCGACCTCCTGACCCGGCGATCCTGAGAAACGGCGAAGCGCCCGGCCGGAGCCGGGCGCTTCTTGTCCGAGCGGAGGGAGAGGCTCGAACAGATCTTGGTCAGCTGGCCGTGCGCTGTCGGCGTCGCTCGGCGAGCCAGCGCTTGCGGAGACGGCGCCGGTCGTCCTCCGCGTAGCCGCCCCAGACACCCGCTTCCTGGTTCGACTCGAGCGCGTACTGGAGGCAGGCCTCGACTACGGAGCAGGAGCTACAGATACCGACGGCCTTGTCGATCTGGCCGAGGGCAGGCCCGGTTGTTCCGACCGGGAAGAAGGTCTCGGGGTCGGAGTCGCGGCAGGCGGCGAGCTCTCTCCAATCATTAAC